>CAIJFH010000012.1 GCA_903819895.1 Candidatus Adlerbacteria bacterium | reverse complement strand
GCAGTAGGGGCACTGGAAGTCGGAGTACTCGACAAGAACAATGGGCGCAGATGCCGAGCCGATGATGTGGTCGGTCGCGGTTGGTGGATGGATAGAAATAGTCGCAGCGGCTGCCTGGCCAGCCCCCGCACCTGCAGCGACCGTTGGTGCTGCTGCGCGGTTTTGGCTCGAGAACACGACTGCTGCTGCGACAATAATACCGGCGATAATAATAGAGACCGATGGCGAAAGTTCAATTTTTTTCATATGCGTTATATCCTCAACGGTAGCGCACTTCTCCTCGTTCGGCAAACGCGTTGTCCGCACACAACGAAAGTGTTTCGGCTACGGATTCGCGCGCAAGCGCTCCACATCGGTGAGCAATTTTTGAAGATCGCGCCGGATATCCTCGAGCGCTTTCTCGTGAGCGGTGTGGATCTGCTCCGGCTCGGCATCGCTTTCTTGAATCTCTTCGACGTCTTCTTGGATTTCGTCAACATCTTCCTGGATCTCATCAACGTCCTCTTGGATTTCGTCGATGTCCTCTTGGATCTCATCCACATCTTCCTGGATGGCGTCGATGTCTTGCTCGACTTCCTGCAAGCTCTCGTTTGCAACATTGACCGTCATCTGGATAAACAGTGCGAGGTAGATCGCCTCAAGCGACAGCGCGGTCGTGAGCACGAGCAACATCTCATCAAACGGTATCCACCGAAACCCCGCCACCGCAAAGCACGCAGCAAAGATAAGCGTGTGGATGACGATAGATGCCGGCGAGCCGACGACGCGCGTAATTTTGTACGCAAGGCCGGTGTGTGGTCGTGGTTGTTTGCTCATAGCACCTAGTGTACACCAAGACGCTCGAGTGCAACGATGAATGCCGCTCGACGCAGGTCGGTATGCAGTGCATGTGCGCGCTCCCACACCGTGTTCGCCTCCGTCGAAATAAGCGTTTGCAATTTCTCAAACACCACCTGCTCTGTCCAATGCTCGTTTTTGAGATTTTGCTCCCACTCAAAACTGGAGACGACCACGCCACCCGCGTTGGCGAGGATGTCGGGAACAACCACGACGCCATTTGCAAAAAGCACATCATCGGCCTCGGGTGTCGTGGGGCCGTTGGCAAGTTCGAGTATCACCTTGGCTTGAATACGCGTCGCGTTGACATGCGTTACCTGATGCTCCAGCGCCGCAGGGATCAGCACGTCACACGAAAGTTCGAGCAGCTCCTCGTTGGAGATAGAGCGCGCGCCCGGGAACCCGACCAGCGTCTTGTGCTCTTTTTTGTATGCTTCGACCGCCGCAATGTCGAGCCCATCATCTTTCACAATCGCACTCTTGGAGTCCGAGATGGCGATCACTGTGTGACCGTGTTGCTGAAAAAGTTTTGCTGCATTACCACCAACGTTGCCCATCCCCTGCACCACCACGCGCGAGGACTGCGGCACGCCGAGTTTGTCTTTGAGCGCCTCGAATACATAAAACCCGCCAAGCCCGGTGGCAAGCGCACGACCCTCGGAGCCACCCTTCCCGAGCGGCTTGCCGGTAAACGCGGCGCCCGTCGTGTCGCCCGTGAGTGTGGCATATTCATCAACCATCCACGACATAATCTCGGGCGTCGTGTTGACGTCGGGCGCAGGCACGTCGACCTTGGGGCCAAGCACCGGGTAGAGCATGCGCACAAAACCGCGAGAGAGTCGCTCCAACTCTCCTGCCGAAAGTTCTTTCGGGTCGACCGTGATGCCGCCCTTGCCGCCGCCCATGGGGATATTTGCCACCGCGCACTTGAGCGTCATCCAAAACGCGAGCGCGCGCACCTCGTGGATGTCGGCGTCGGCATGAAAACGAATCCCGCCCTTGTACGGCCCACGCACACTCGAGTGCTGCACGCGATACCCTTCGAACAAACGCGTCGCGCCATCATCCATCACGACAGGAATCGTCACGCGCACCTCGCGCTCGGGGCTGGAGATTTTTCGGATAAGGGCTGGGTCAAACGACTGTACTGCGGTCGCACGCGCTAGTTGCTCCAGAGCATGATCAAATTGGTTCATATACTACCTATACGTTGGCTGTTACATTCCCGTCGCACCAATGTTTGCATTGATGCTGGCGACCGACGACTGGACCACATCGACCGCCCACACATAGGCCCAATACGCCATGAGCACTGTCGACAGGATAATCAGGATGATCGCGATGAGACCAATCTGTTTTGCTTTTGGATCTGTCGACCGATAGTACTTCAACCCCGGCCAGCGGGTGACAAAGAGAAAACAAAACATCGGGAGGATGATGCTAAAGAAATAAATCCATGCTTGCGTCGCGGCCGTGGTCGACAAGGTGCCACCGTCAAGCTTGGCGCCGCAGTTGGGGCAAAAGTAATAGGTCGACAACACGCCTTGGTGACACTGCGGACACAGCAGTGGCACGGGCAACTGATTCGATGGTGCCCCAACAGATGGAGCCGCTGTTGGCGCAGGTGGTGTCGCGGTGGGTTCCATACTGCAATCTTACACCAGTTTTTGAGCGTCTATCTGATGCGAGCATCTGCATACCAACACTCTCCTCTGCCCCATCGCTCACTAATACGTAACTTTCATCGTTGCGATAGCTTGCTTGATGGTTGCTACCGCAGGAGAAGCTGTTTCAGCGGCAAAAGAGACTTTGTAGACATGCGAGTCGAAATTACTACCTGCCTTATACGCTCTCACTTCAACATAGGTAAATTCGACTCCTCCAACGTTGCCGGTAGCTGTGCCCATGACTGCTTCGTCTGCTCCTGGCACTGTGATTGATGACAATTGCGCATTAGTTGCTGCTGTAAAAGCAGCTTTAATACTATTACGTAGTCCACTATCGATGGTACTAGGATCTCCTGTATATGCTGCAACCTGTAAAGAAAGGTTTGGCATGTCTTTTGAGTCGTTGGAGGGAACTTGTATCGCTATATAGGTTGTATCACCATTACTCCAACTAGCGCCGTTTACCTGCTTCCACGCATCAGGAAGTTGTATTGTAAAAGCTCCCTTCGGGGAATCATTATTCACTGTAATGGTTTGTGCACCTGTTGTTGATGACTGAACAGAAGATGCTTGCGCGGGGACAGTAGGAGTAGTGTTTCGGTCAGCGGGAGGAATTTGATTCAAGAGGTTTTGCGTTGACGCGGCTGCATCTTGTAACGCTTGATGCAAGTTTGCATATGCCTCCTGTTGTGGTTTATACACAGCAAAATAGTAATACGCAATATATCCCACCAGACCAAAAATAACTGCCACCACAATCCATTTCCCTGTACTCATAAAATTTCTAAATAGCCACTTGCTTACTGTGTAATGTGAACTTACTTTTACAGCATAGCACAGATGATGCACCAATCTATATACCAACGTTCCCCCACCCCGTTGCTCACTATTTAGGACTATTCAGGTTTATTCTCTCCAAGTATCTTTTTAACTTGTTGGTCGAAATCGGATTCGATTTTTTGATGCTTGTTAAATTCTTTGTACTCGGAGATTGCTTTAGCATCCGCATCTGCTTTTGAAATCTTTCCCTTACCGTCAAGTATTTTGTACTCGTTGAATGTTAAGAATTTATCAACACTGCTGGCAAACTCCTGCATCGTAAATATCTCCTTACGCTCAATGATGCCCTCGATGTAATCAAAAAAACCAGTAACCACTCGCTCAAGTCGTCGAATATCTTCCTCTGGTAGATAATTTTTTGCAACGGTGACGTCGGACTGCAAAATCCGACCGTTGGGCGAACGCCCCCACGTGGCGAGCCCCATGTGTGGCACCTGCGCATCTGCGGAGGCGTGAATGATTTCTGGCGCTGTCTTGCCTGTAATCGCAAAATGGAATTTATTCTGCACCATTGCATAAAATTCGTGACTGACGGGCGACTCTCGATCGTAGTCGATACTGCACTCGGCAAAAATATCAGTGATCTGTTGATAGATGCGACGCTCGCTTGCACGAATTGATCGAACTCGCTCAAGCAGCTCCCTAAAGTAATCGGTGCTGAACATTTTTTTACCCTGCTTGAGACGTTCGTCATCGAGGGCAAACCCTTTTATGATAAACTCGCGGAGCACCTGGGTCGCCCACATGCGGAACTGTGTTGCTCGCTTGGAGTTGACCCTGTATCCCACAGCAATCACTGCGTCAAGGTTGTAATGCTCGATTTCTCTAGAGACCTCCCTATTCCCCTCATTCTGAACTACTAGGAATTTCCGAATAGTTGCCAATTCTAGCAATTCTTTAGAAGAATAGATGTTTTTGAGGTGCTCGTTTATTGTCGGTATGGTGACGTCGAAAAGCTGGGCCATGAGCTTTTGCGTAAGCCATACCATCTCCCCCTCGACACGGACCTCAATCTTGAGGTTTCCTGTCTCCGCAGTAAAGATGAGAAACTCTGCGGTTGTGTTCTTTTGTGGGAGCTTTTTTTTATTCATAGTATCTCCGACCCCGTATCGTGGTTTTCATACCTCAAGCATAGCAAACTCGAACTGCTTTCGCAGCTTATATAAAAACACTGCTCGATTCTATCCCACTAGGGTGGTCGATGGGGCTCGAACCCACAACCGCTGGTACCACAAACCAGAGCTCTACCGTTGAGCTACGACCACCATTGTTAGCGCGACCCAAAGATGGCGCGAACGCTGTTTTTATAGCACAGATTTGTCTAAACCGATACCCGCCACTACCCACGAGCTGCCGCTCTCTTACTCGAGCGAAGATGTTGGCGCGAGGAGATGTAGGCAAGCACGATGCACGCAAGGCCGACGGTGCCGGAGACCCACTCGGGCACCGGGGTGGCGAGGCCGACAAACATGGTGCACGCGAGGCCAAAGATCGCCCAATGCGCACCATGCTCGATGTAGCGCAACTCGGCGAGCGTCCCCTGCTTGACCAAATAGAGCGTCAACGAGCGGACAAAGTGTGCGCCGATGCCGAGCCCCACGACAATAATCGGGAGCGAGGTAGTGAGCGCGAACGCACCGACCACGCCGTCGAGCGAGAACGCCGAGTCGAGCAGGTTGAGGTAGAGAAAGAGCGAGAGACCAGCTCGCGCCGTGCTTGTTGCCACACCACCAACACCGTTGGTCAAGTACTCCATCAACAGAAACAGAATGATGCCGACCAACCCAGCAAACACGATTGTGGTGGCTGCGTTGGGTGCGACGCATGACGCCGCCACCAACGCCGCGAGCACGAGCGCGATTTCGATCAACTCAAACTTCCCCCACTTGGCGAGCCGCCGCTCGATCGGCGCCAACCAGTGCACCTCTTTGCTATCATCGAAAAAGAATGCGAGTGCGACAAGCAAGAGGAAGGTGCCGCCAAAGGCCTTGATTGCTGGCCCCGCACCCACCAGCAGCGCCGCGTAGGCCGGCTGGTCGTATGCGGCGAGGTAGGCAACCGCCCATGGCGACACAAACGTCACCACGCTCACAATGAGTATCGGCAAAAGGAGGCGCGTCCCCACGACCGACAACAACATCCCCCACGTCAAAAATCGCTGCTGCCAGCGCGGCGACATTTTTTCCAACACTTTTGCGTTCACCACTGCGTTGTCAAACGACAGTGTCACCTCGAGCACGGCGAGCATCGCTGCAAGCACCAGCGCGGCAACCCCACCCCACAGATACACCGCGCCAAGCGCGATGAGTGAGACAACAATGGGACTAATGAACAGTCGAAACATGTGCTGGCTAGTGTACGCGATTGCTACTGGGTCGTCGAGGAATACTCAGAACATTTTTATCCTTTCGGCCCAGAAATCTGGAAACTACCCAACCACGAACCAAGCGCCTGCGAGGTGATACCGTTTTGTGTCGAACCAGCATATGAGCCCTGCCCTGCACCAATAGTGTAGTAGAGCAAACCGCCCGACGTTTGATTTAGCTGACTAGCTTGTGCTCCTGCGGTGCAGATGTCCGAGCTGTCGGTGTAGTAGGTACTACCCCACACAGTCCCAAGGGTGAAGTTCGCGGGGCAAGTGCAAGAGAATTGCTGACCATTTTGCCCACGCTGTGCTACCGCGTTTGCTGGGCATACCCCGAGCGAGATAGTGCTCTTCCTGTTCGTGTTAGGTACAACAACATAACCACCAGAGATGATACCCCCTTCGCCAACACCAACGCCAGTAACAGATACCGAACCCGCCAAATCACTGTAGCCCAAGAGCACAATGTTGTATGTGCCGGCGTCGAGTCCTGCGCTAACGGGTACGCTCCACGCACCATTCGCTACTGGGTATGCGCTGCTGTAGAAGTAATTCTTGCCATTAAGACCTATCGAGATGCGAACACTCTGCACACCGCTCGCGGTGCCTGAGATGGTAAAGGGCGTATTGATTGCGGACGCATAAAGTGAACGCTGATCGATGGTAGCAGATGGGGTTGCTGATGTTGAACCACCAGTGACCGTGAGCGTACCTGTCATGAGCGTTTGTTCCTTTGTGCCTAAAGTATTTTCATCAACAACCTGTACTGTGTAGGTGTTTGGATACACATTGGGAACTGTTGCTGACCAGCGTCCTCCTACAACATTTGCAAACACAGACGGCTGACCTTTAATAACGACTGCGATTTGGTTGGTGTTAGATGCGCTACCGGTAATAGTTACAAGCGTAGCATCTTTCCCTCCCGTAGTTGCCGTAAGCGAACTCGGGTCGATGGTCGCGGTTGGAGTTTGTCCATTTGATCCATATGCACTCACTATCACTTTTTGTGATGCGCTCGGCGCACCATCCTTGCCACCAGAATAACAGGCGAGCATATAGGCTGCTGTACCAGTTGGTGTATAGGTGAACGAGCCACTTGGGCCGTAATTTGTCGAGTTGTTTGCTGTATTAAGCGTCATGCCACCACCAAACGAAGGTGAAGAAATGTAGCACCCACCGCCATTCTGCGAGATGTCGTCTTGCGTAAGATTCGAACTCCACGAGAAGGTTATTGGCTGCCCTAGAGAAACACTCGTTGGCGAAACAGTGAACGAGTTGATAACGACTGGATTCGTTTGTACATAGGTCTGTGTCGGATTAGTTACCGCCGGCGGAGTCACCACCACCCCACCACACTGCGCATTCCACAACGCTTGAGTCTTCTTACCATACGTGCCGAAGCCGAAGGTAGTGGGAGAGATACCAAGCCAGGTTTGGAGTTGTGATACACGACCGCCCGGGTTGTTGTCAAAATTGCCGTAGGAGACATCACTAAACGAGGAACACGAGAGACCCGTGTTGGTGGACGAACCACCGAGCGCTGCCGAGACATTGTTGATAGTGTTCTGGTCTGCTCCGAAGGATTGGAGGAGCGAGACAATTGCAGAGACTTGAGCTGAAGTGAGTGAAGATGCTTGGGCAACGCTTGCACCACCAAACCCAACAACAGCGAATAACGAGAGAGCAACTACCGCACTTGCAAACACACGATACAATGTTGATTGTTTCATATAGCTACAGCATAACACTCCACCTATGGCAGGTATAGGGTTTGGTGTTGACAAACACAAAACCGGCCGAAGCCGGATGCGTGTTACGCACTGCATAGTTGTAACAAAACAGTGCCCGGGAGAGGACTTGAACCTCCACGGTCTTGCGACCACAGCCACCTCAAGGCTGCGCGGGTACCAATTGCGCCACCCGGGCATTACAAGTGCTCGCCCACTATACTAAGCATTTGCTCAACTTTCAAGCGCTTACGAGTCAGACACGGTACACTCTTTTTATAATACAGTTTCCGCAGCAGTTTGAGCGACTCGGCTTTGGCATACTTGAGTTGATATACGGATGAGTTTTTATTCTTTGTGATGTGCCCCTGTATACCCAGAGTATCGAATATCTCTGCCTGCAGCCACGCAATATGTTTTCTACTTGCAGACGCAAACGTCGTATAAAACATAAAACTCGACTTCCATCGCGGGTCAAAGTACGAGTATGAGCTACCATCACCGTCGAACGAGCCGCGTAGGAAATCGAAAAAGTATTTCTTTGGCACCGCAATTGCTTCTATCACTTTTGATTTGTTTGGCATCAAGCCGATAGTGAGCAGGAACTGATAGAACAGCACATCACTGAACTGCACAACAAAACATGGCTTGCTTCTTTTCAAACCATTTGCCTTTTTCCCTATCGGCACAGCGATGCCGAGCGATGCGATACACAACTCCACCAACTCTTGATCTTTGGACGTAAATACAATATGCCGTCCATCCGGTGAGAGATTCCCATCGGACACCAACAGCCCGATTGCGTACGCAAAATTAGGCGACCACGCGATTTGTATCTTCCCTTTTGGTTTTGGACCACGCTTCCCCACGCCAAAAGTATACCATATACTCAAGGGTGTAGCGTATACCAATTGTGGAAAAAGAAAAAACCGGATTGCTCCGGCTATTTCTTTTTTGTATGTTTGAAAATTACTCTGCCGCTGCTTCGGTAGCTGGCACTGCCTCGACCGCAACACCGTCAACAATCACCTTGTTTGCTGCGGGTTGCTCGACGCGGACCGACTTGCGCATCGCGCGCTTGACCTCGCGGGTCGCCTTGTCGCGGATAAAGTAGAGTTTGGAGCGGCGGGTCTTGGTGCGGCGCAATACCTCGACCGAGTCGATGAGCGGCGAGTAGATCGGGAAGATCTTCTCGACCCCGACGCCGCTTGCCACCTTGCGGACCGTAAATGTCCCGCCCGGCTCGCTGCCGTGTTTGACCGCGAGCACGAGCCCCTCGAACGCTTGCTTGCGGTAGGTCTTGGTGACAACCTTCTTTTTGTCGGCACCCTTGCCCTGCTTGAGCTCCTCGATCTTTTGCCAGACACGCACCGTGTCGCCGGCACGCAAATCGAGCGCTTTGCGCGCTTCCATATCGACGGGGCTCACGTGGACTCCTGATGCCATAGTGCTAGGACTGTAGCACACTGCTCGTTACTGTGCAATCTGCTGCTCGGCCTCCAAGAAATCTGCCGGCAAGGGCGCGGTAAAGGTCATCTCTTTCCCGTGGGCCTGCCCTGAGCTTGTCGAAGGGTGCGTGAGCGTCAGCGAGTACGCATGCAGCGCAAGACGCTCAAACCCGAGCACGCTCGCGCGGCGCGGCGCGTAGAGTCGGTCGCACACCACTGGCCGCTGGATTGCAGAAAAATGCACGCGGATCTGATGTGTACGGCCCGTCTTGGGGAACACTTCAACATAGGTGACACCATGCTCGCCCACGCTCGCGTTGCGGCTGATCACGCGGTAGGCCGTGAGTGCGTCACGCACCGTGCCATGCGGCAAAAGCGCCGAACGCGGTCCCATCCCCCCGCGCGAACTCCCGATGGGTTTGTCGATGATGCCGCGCTCGTCTTTGATGACCCCGTGCACAAACGCGCGATACACCTTGCGCGTCTCGCGATCCTGAAACTGCTCCTTGAGCGACGTGTACGCCTCTGGCGTGCGCGCGATCACCAAGACGCCCGACGTCTCGCGGTCGAGGCGATGCACGATGCCAGGGCGAGCGATCTCCTCGCCCGTGCGCAGCACTTGCTTCTCGCCGAGCCCAGCCAATTCTGGAAACTGCGGCAGCAGCCAATCGGTCAACAGCGGGTAGTCGTGCACACCGTCGCTGTGCACTGCCATGCCGCTTGGCTTGTCGACGACAATCAACTGCTCGTCTTGATAGATAATGGTTGGCTCTTGCATGCTGCCACAGTAGCAAGGTTTGGGTGATAACGAAAGCGGCATCAACACAGCACAAGAGAGAGTCGCGCCTAGCGCGGCAACATGAGCATGCTTGGCAATGTGTGTTGTGTAAGAAAAATCTGCGTCGACGGTGCATCCATCAGCGCCGGCACTGCGCGATTAATCGTGAGCGGCATGAGTGTGTAGGTGGCCGTCGTTGTAGAAAGAGACACCTCGACCGCAAGCCCCTCGCTTGTCTCTTGCGAAAATGATTGATCAAACACAAAGTTGCCGAGCGAGTAAAAAATCGGCTTGCCGTTATATATCTCGACCGGCTCAACCACATGCGGATGGCTGCCAAACACCACATCCGCACCCGCGTCGACAAATTGGTGACCAAGCGACACTTGCTCGCTCGTGGTACCAAGGTTGTACTCGACACCCCAGTGCGGGTAGACGATGATAAAATCGCCCTCTGCTTTGGCGGTGCTAATCGCCGCAAGCACGCGGCTGATGCTGGTGTGCGAAAACTCGTTGTAGGCAACAAACACAATGCGCTGCCCGCGAATATTCTGCTCGGGCGAGCTTGGGTCGTTGTTTTGGAAGTCGCCAAACGGAGTGATACCTGCGGCCCCAATCATCAACCGCGACGCGGCGAGCGCGTCTGCACCAAAATCAAACGTATGATTATTTGCTTGCGACAAATCAGTAAACCCAAGCGCACGCAACGTAGCGAGTGTTGAGGTTGCAAACGTAAAGCGCAGCACCGAGTGATCCATCTGGCTGATTGACGCAGTGTCACCAAACACTCCCTCGGCGTTGGCAACCACCACATCGTGCCCCGCAAGCAGCGGCGCAATGTGTTGGAATGGATACGCAGCACCCGACTGCTCGATATGTGTCCGCACGGTGCGGTCGAGCATCAGGTCGCCAAAGGCGAGGATGGTGACGGGCGCTGGCGCAGAGATGGTGGCTGTACTACTCGCAATCTGCGCTGTCGCTGTTGGCATTGCTTTTGACTCTGCCGGCGACACACCAAAAATTGCCCCAATGGCGAAAAACAAACTGACAATAGTATGCACTATCCACATGATATAGGTGTCCCCACAGCAGCGAACCTTGGTGCACCCTGCAGGACTCGAACCTGCGACCTTCTCAGTGTAAATGAGTTGCTCTACCAACTGAGCTAAGGGTGCGTGTATTTCGCTTGGTGCCCCCGGTAGGAATCGAACCTACATCAACGGCTTAGAAGTCCGCGGCTCTATCCATTGAGCTACGGGGGCATACCTGGGAATGCGGCACACCACGCTCCTACCCGCGAGACACAAGCACGTGTACAATAGCACAAATAGGGCGCGGGCTCTATATCGCCGCATCATCTCTATGAAACAGAAATTTTGGCACGAACTCTTCGAGGCGGGCGTCGCACTCAAGGCGTTTAACAGTGTGTGGGAAATTCTTGCTGGCGGATTACTGTTGAGCAACGTGCATGGGACGCTCACGCGGTGGCTCGTGTCGCTCAGCGATGCAACTATCTTTGGCTACCGACACGCGGCGCCGGTTGGGCACTTTGTCCACACACAGGCGGCGCACCTCGCGGTCGACAGCACGCGCCTGTTTGTCGGCGCGTATCTCCTCTTTCATGGGCTGGTCAACGCATTTATGGCGTACTACCTCTTTCGCAATCGGCTGTGGGCATACCCCGTCGCGATGGCGCTGGTGTCGATCTTCTTTCTCTATCAGCTCTATCACCTCTACCGCGTGCCGTCGTGGACACTTGGCCTCGTGAGCATCTTCGATCTCGCGTTTATTTTCCTGACGTGGCACGAATACAAACATCAAATCGTCTTGCACCAGCATCACCACCTGCGCAAAGTAGAAGCAGCTGGCAAATAAACCCTATCGCGCCACACTCCCAACCGGCGCGGTTGATTCAAACAAATAGAGCGGCTCGGTGTCGCCACCCGTCGCGAGTATCATCGCTTGGCTTTCGAGCCCCATCAACTTTCTTGACTCAAGGTTAGTCACAAAGGCGCAACGCTTCCCTACCAACTGTGCGAGGTCGGGGAAATATTTTGCAATCCCCGACACCACTTGGCGGATTTCGCGCTCTTCTACCGCAGGAGCTGTCTCTGCTGGCACAACACCCTCTGTCTCAGGAGCAAGAGTTACTGCCAATTGTTTGGGGCCAAAATCCACCTGCAGGCGCAGCAACTTCTCCGAGCCCTCCACCGGCTCGGCACTTTTGATCTCGCCGACGCGGATTTCTACTTTTTTAAACTCGTCTATTGAAATGGTCATTGTAATAGCAGTTGATGGTGTCTGAAGGATGCTTTCGAGCGCGACGGCGCGAGAACTGAGAAAATTTCTAGCAAGAAATTTTTGTACTCCTGAAGATACTGTCAACTGCAGAAAGCTTAGCGCACTTTCCGTGTGCGGTCGAGATAACTCTGCAGGATGAGTGCCGCTGCCGAAGCGTCGAGCATCTCCTGCGACAGCGCATCCTTGCGCGATTTGCGCCCTGTGTGCTCGTCGTGGTTGTGGCTAAACTGATGCATCGCGCCCGAGCTGGTCATGTACTCGGGCTCGAGGATCACCTGCGTGCCCGCATCCTCGAGCGCCGCGACAAACTTTTCAATCTCCAACATCACCGGATTCTTCTGCCCCGAAAAATCGCGCGACTCGCCGACAACAATCGCCCCGACCTCGTTCTCGTGCGCAATCCCCAACACCTCCGCCACCGCGCCCTTCCCCGCCGACACGATGCCGATGGGGAACGCGAGTGTCGCCGTGTCGTCCGACACCGCGACACCAATGCGCTTGGTGCCATAATCTACGCCGAGGTATCGCATACCCTGAGCATAGCCGATTCCCGCCAAAAAGTGTATTGTGTGTGGTATACTGGCTGAGTGGATGAGTATGAGAGAAATCCAAATACTGCCTGCGCTTTCTGCAAGAAAGCGATTTACCGACGCCCAGTAGAACTGCGACGTGGGCGAGTATTTTGCAGTCAGGTGTGTTATGGTCTCGCTACCCGAAAGGAGACGCCTTGCGTTGTATGCAAGAAACCAATCCTTGCGGGTAAACACAAAAAGACCTGTAGCCGAGCGTGTGCAAACAAACATCGGGCGGGCATTCGGTACAAGCACGGTAGCCCGCATGACAAGGTGAAAAGTGTGCGCGAGCTCAAACTTCGGTTACTGAAACTGCGCGGCGACGTATGTGAACGGTGCGGATATGATAAAAAAGAGATTCTCCAGATCCATCACAAAGATAGGCATCACGAGAATAACGATTTGAGCAACCTAGAACTTATTTGCCCAAATTGCCATTTTGAGGAACACTATCTAGAGAAGAGCTGGTTGCGGGATTAAACAACAAGGAGGGTTGCGCCGAATGGTAAGGCACTTGTCTTGAAAACAAGCGTCCGCAAGGACTTACAGGTTCGAGTCCTGTACCCTCCGCATTGCACAGAAGTAGCTAAATTATATGGCAAACTCAGAACAACTAATAAAAGCAAAAGCGGACATGGTGGCTTATGCCGTAACGCTTCTGACAAAAGAAATCGCACAGGAGTTCGAAAAGGACAGTCCTGAAGTAAGAGGTTTGGGCATGGATGCCAAAGATGCTTTCTATAGCTTACTTGTATACACCAACTTATTTCATGCGGAACAATTTTTCTCAGAACAAATAGAGAACTCTATAGAATGTAAAAATTTTATCCACCAACTGGAATCTCATTTCAACGTAGAGAGCGAAAATCCTAAAAAATTCTTAAACTGGATTAGAAAGGTTGAAAATCCACTAAGATATTTTGGTTCTGAAGGTGCAAAAATCATCAACAAAAGAGATGATGCTCTTTTAAGTATGAGCTTAACAAATATTTACACCAGTTTTCTGTTATACGGATTTCTTAATGGACTAAAAAGGGCTTGGAGTGTTGTCAGTGACTATCCAAATATTTAAAGAAAAAATAAAACATGCCAAAATCACTCCTTCCCATTCTCGCTGCAACTGTGTGGATTAGCATCTCGGAGTTTGTGCGAAACGACGAGCTGGTGCGGTCGCTCTGGGTTGCACACTACCGCGCGCTTGGGTTGACGTTCCCTGACACAGCAACCAACGGAATGGTGTGGGGGCTGTGGTCGCTCGCGTTTGCGATACTCATCTATTTCATTTCTAAAAAATACAGCGTATCTGAAACAGTGTTACTATCCTGGTTCGCTGCATTCCCGCTGATGTGGCTTGCGCTTGGCAACCTCGGCGTACTCCCCCTCGCGACACTTTGGGCAGCCGTGCCGCTGAGCATTCTCGAAACCGCGGTGGCAGTATGGATTATCCGCCGCCTTACCGTTTAATATGGAGGTCCGTCCTCCGTATGTGCTGGACTACAAACCGCCTTGCGCGACCTCGCCAAACTGCATGGTGGCTGGGTCGAGTTTGAGCCAGACACTCTTCCCCACCGATGGTGGTGTGGCAAAACTGTCGCCTGGCTTGCGGTCGGCATAATTGAACACGATGACATTTTGCCGCTTGGTGCCCACGGTTGTCGTGCCTTCATCTATCGTGGTTGCTTGCGGCGCGATGCGATCGCCCAGCAAGAACCCGTGCGAACCGACATAACCGTTTGGCAGATTGAGCGCCGCGACCGCGTAGTAGAACGTCCCGCTGCCGCCGGTGTTTTGGGTCAGGATGAATGCAACGTCGGGCCGACCATCACCATTGAGGTCGTGCACCACCTCGTTGCCAAAATAACGCGTCGTGATATTTGACGCAGAGCCGGGTGCTGCAGCAACAACCGACACGCCATTAACCAGCGTGACGGGGCTTCCCTCAATCACATACGTGGCATTTTTTGCATCACTACCCACCTGAGTACCGCTGGCAACAGGAGGAGTGGTTGATGCTACTCCCGACACATCGGGAGATGTATGCGAGAACCACCCCGACATCGGCCAACTAAAAAACAAGGTGGCTACAATGAAAACTCCGAGCACGCCCACCACGAGTGCGGTTATTTTAAAAGAGGTGGTCATAGTCCTTGTTCGACATATCTGTGCATGTATTCAAGTATACAACCACCCTCATGATTCTTACCTGAAGAGTGCATATCTCACTCGCCCACCCCATACACACCAGCACGCACAACAACCACAACTCGCGGTATACTAGAGGTGATGGAACCGCAGAAAAAACATATCACGTGGGAGGTGGTGACCCATGTGCACCGCGAGCACACTGCCGACTGGTACTGGACCGTGGGCGTATGCACGCTCGCGGCCGCGGGAGCGTCGGTCTATTTTCAAAACTACATGCTCGCACTCATCCTCGTCTTGGGGATGGGGTCGATTGTGGTGCTCTCGGCGCGAGGGCCGCGGGAGCACACCGTGCGCATCGACCGGCGCGGCGTGTCGCTCGATGGCACCTTTTACCCTTTTGCCAATGTGCATTCGTTTTGGGTTGATGTCGCCGAGGACGAGGACGGCGTCGCCCACGATGGCTACCGGCCACACCTCTTTCTCACCACTGGGGCGATGCTGATGCCGCATGTGATGATTCCCCTGGACAACGCAGCGCATGCGCTGGAGGTGCGCGACCACCTGCGCGAGTTTTTGGAGGAGCAGCCGCAGACGCCACAGTTTGGCGAGAACATCGCCGAGATACTCGGGTTCTAGCTCCCCCAACCCACCACGCGCGTTTCGAGCGATTGCTACTTTCCTCTATTTCATATATTGTACGTGATGTTTCCTGTGCGATATCCAACTACCGCCCTCGTCGTTCAATGGATAGGACGCATCCTTGCGGAGGATGTAATGTGGGTTCGATTCCTGCCGGGGGCACACGGAGTGCGAAAAAAGAAACAACACTGGTTGTTTCTTTTTTCGTTTACTACTCTGCCCCGAGCGGTGTGCCTGCGCACACCGCGTGCAGGAATCGAACGCCGGAGCATGTCGCCCATGGCGACAGCGAGGCGGGGTCGACGGGCGCCCGCCTCGGGCGAACCGGTGACCGATGAACTGCCTTACGAACTATTTTTATACTCGAAAGTTTGCTACAGTCAGCGCACGCTCTCGTCGTTCAACGGATAGGATACCTCCCTCCGAAGGAGGTGATGCCAGTTCGATTCTGGCCGAGAGCACAAACGCTAAAAAAGCAACGCGGGTTGCTTTTTTAGCGTTTGTGAACCGGAGCGATG
>CAIJFH010000011.1 GCA_903819895.1 Candidatus Adlerbacteria bacterium | reverse complement strand
TTTTTTCCATCAACGTGTCGGGATTTTTTTCAGTCATATCATTGTTAGTACGCACCACTACTTATTTTGCCGAGACCGGTGCCATACTTTGCGTAAAGGCACCATCACTACCAAGCAAGGTTGTTGGTGCCACAGCGGTTGTCTGCACCTGCACGTTCGCGAAGCGATCTTGGCCATGGAGCGTCGCGATGCCGGTGAGCGGCGGCGTGTTGCCCACCTGCGAGATACTCGGCGTCAGCGCCACTTGGAATGTCCCCGTGACAGCTGCCCCACTGTACCCCGCGCCCGCCTTGAGGTCACCAATGTTCCACGTGACGGTGCGGCTCTGCGCGTCGTAGCTGATACCGCTGCCCGACGCCGCGCCCAGGTACTGCACATAGGGCGGCAAGGTCGCGGTCGCAACCGCATTGGCAATAGTATTGGAAGAGTTCGTCGCCGTCCAGACGATTGCATACGACGTGGCCTGGCCCACCACCGGCGGCATCGGCCCCGTGTTTTGGAACGCACCCGAGAAGTGGAGCGCCGTTGCCGTGAGCCCAACCAGCGACGAGAGCGATACCTGCGTTGTTGCTGCGGATGTAATCGTCTCGGGCACGCTGTCTTGGCCCGGGCGCACGCCCGAGACGCTCACAGTGAGGTTGACGGTTGGGTTGGCATACACCATCCCCCCGCTGCCTGGCGGCAGGGTCGAGAAGGTAAAGTTGAGTGTCCCGCTCCCGCCTGGCGGCACGTTGGCCAACTCGGGTTGTTGGTCTTTGGTCCAGGTGATCGTGTTGTTGGTCGATTGATAAAACCCGTTGGTCGAGTTGACTGACTTGGAGTCAAGCGCCGGCCCCGAGAGCGCGAGCACCACCTGCATGTTGGAGACCGCATCAGGCAAATTGTTTTGCCAGGTGATCGTGCCGGTTTGTGGCGAGCCCGCGACCGCAGTGACATTTTTGCCGCTCTGCGAGCCCAGCGCAATGGTCGCCGAGATAAACGGCCGACGCACCGTGAGCGTCTGCGGCACAGAGAGGAACGGCACTTTGACCACCGTGTCGGTCTGGTCGGCATCGGAGCCCACAAAAAAGCGGAAGACGCGCTGGTCGCCATCTTGGCCATCAATCGTGCCCGTGATGTGTACCGTCTGCGAAGCACCCGGCGCGAGCGTCCCGAGCCGCCACACCGTGCCGCCCGCGCTCGACGGCGGTGTCGAGTTGAGAACAGAAAATCCAAATGGGTACTGCCCCTGCAGCAACACGTTGTCGATGGGCGACGCCGAGTTGCTCTGCACCGTGACATCAAAACTAAACTGCTGCCCTGCAATCGCCTCGGTCGGCGTGCCCACGGTCACCGACACGGGCGATGAGCCGACAAGGAAAGTGGTCGCAACTTGTTTCTCAAAAATCGAGTTGGAGCCGGGGATGCTGTACTCGAGCGTCGCGTTGATTGTTTGCTGTGTCCCCTGTTGGCCGTAGAAGATCGCCGAGATAACCCGCTTGACCTGCTCGCCCGATGCGATGTCGCCGATGGTCTGCCGCTCGTGGCTCAGTGTTTGGGTCGGGTTGTTTGGGTCGCGGGTGCCGTCGGGGTAGTCGACCACAAGGTCGACCAGCTGGAGCGGCGACTGATTGCGATTACTAATCAACACCTGTAATGAGGATTGCTTGCCACCATCGACCATCGACGGCGCGACCACTTGCATATCAATATTTTGCGGCGAGATCGTGTTGCCTCCGTAGACAAACAAGTAGCCCGCGACACCAATCGCAATGAGAAAGAATGCGAGCGATGCGAGAAAGAACTTGGTCGAGAATGACATGCCGCGTTTTTTGGTCATGGTGTCGTTGCGCAAAAAGTTGGGCGTCGTGTACGTATGCTCGTGGAACGGGTCAAACCGCCCCGGAGCTGGCTCGAGCGGCTGCGACAAAATCTCCGCAGCAGGGTCTGCCTTGGGTGGGCGGATGTCGCTCCACGAGGTGAGCACCTGCTCGCGCTCGTTAGACAGTGGCGTACGCTCGTTGATGTGCAGTTTTGGCCCATATGCACGCGAGTTGAGCGACTCGCTCAACCCCTCAATCGCATCCTGCTTCTTCTTCGGCACTGCCATACCTCAAGTATAGCATCTGCGGCAGGATGCATCAGCGCGAGTGCATGATTACGCTTTCCAAGTAACCGCTACGGTACCTGTCTGCAACAAGTTATGCTGCCCATCATACACAAAGATTGTATATAGCCCCTCTGGCATACTCACAAATTGAGAAATCCATGAGCTTGTACTATTCGTAGCATTAGTCAGTGACGCGGTTACGGTCGTATCGTAGGGACCGCTTGCTTTTACCATATTTGATACCGACACCCAATCAGATGCACCAGTGTATGCAGCCGTTGGCGAACCAAGAAGGGCTATGGTCAATGGACAGTTGCCCATTGCTCCGCGCCACGTAGTTGAAACGGCGTATTTGGACGCGCCAATACAGTATCGATGGTGGCGGAGGGGGTTGCTGATGTCGAGCCGCCAGTGACAGTGAGCGTACCTGTCACTGGCACCATATTCGTCCCGTCATCAACGGAACGCACCGTAACCGTGTAGGAACCATTCGAAAGCCCGAGTGTTGCTGGAAATGACCAACGACCGTTCACCACCGGTGCGTCCCTGTTTGCACCAAGGACACCGGAGCCGTACGCAACACCAGAGCTGCTCACTATAGTTAACTCGACCTGACTGACACCTTGAGCTGTACCAGTAATCGTCGGAGTATTTGATGTAGATGTGAGCGAACTCTGGTCGATGGTGGCAGTGGGCTGCAATGCGTTGCCGAGAATACTGAGCGTGCCGGTCGTAAGCAACGTGCCACCTACAGCCGTATAGACGGAAACGGTGTAAACACCCGCCGTAAAAATATCTGCCTTGGGATACACGGTCACACTCCACCGTCCGTTCACGACCGGCACTTGTCCGCTACCGGACTGATTAGCAGTACCCGCCTGATTGGCGCCAGCAGTAACGGCAACATACACCGAAGAAACGCCGCTAGCCGAGCCAGTAATGGTCGGCCCACTAGAACTCGTCGTCAGTGAACTCTGGTCGATAGTGGCGGAAGGGGTTGCTGCTGTTGCGCCATTGGTGACGGTAATTATTGTAGTACCGAGTATCATTCCTGAAGCATCTTTGAGTTTTGCAGCATACGTTCCTGCAGAGGTGTAGGTGTGAGAACCTGTGCACACATTACTCGGCATCGCACAATCCTGGCTAAGCATCTCCAACGCTGTCCCATCTCCAAAATCAATGCGATCCTGTGCATACTGTCCGGGCTCGGAGAAGAAAACAGAAAGCGGGGCAACACCTGTTACCGGAGTTATGTTAGGAGCAACAGAGGTAACCACCGGCGTCACTGTCCCACCACAGCGACTATTCCACAGCGCCTGGGTTCTCTTGCCAAAGGTGCCAAAGCCAAAGGTGCTTGGATCGATACCAAGCCAGGTTTGGAGCTGCGAGACACGGCCGCCCGGGTAGTTGTCAAAATTGCCGTAGGAGACATCACTAAAGGATGCGCAGGTGAGACCGCTGTTGGTTGTCGAACCACCGAGCGCGACGGAGACATTGTTGATAGTATTCTGATCTGCGCCAAAGGATTGAAGGAGCGAGACAATAGCAGAGATCTGCGTCGTGGTGAGCGACGACGCCTGAGCGACGGCAACACCACCCACACCAAACCCAGCAAACGCAAATAAAGAAAGTGCCATGACCACACCTGCTGCGAAGCGATAATATGATTTCATATACCCACAGCATAGCACCCCCGCGCGCAAGGACGGAAGAGTTGGGTGTTGACAAAATAAAAATGGTCTACAACCCTGTGGCGGCGAGGGATGCGTTGATGATGCGGACCAATGGGAGGCGCGCTGCGGTGGCCGCGGCAACGAGCGTGGGTGGGAAATCGGTGCCCGCGAGAAAGGGCTCGGCATCATCGGTTGCCGACACATAGCCCAGTTGTGCCAAGATGCGCAGCACGAGGATGCACTCGATGCTTTCGATATCGGATACGGAAAAAAGTGCGTCGAGACCAGCGACGACGGTGGTGTACAGCTCGGGCACCGGCTCCTCGCCGTGGATGAGTCGCAAGAGGAGCCGCGCGATGCGCCCTGCTGCTTGGCGCTGCCCAGGTGTGGCTGTGCTCGGCAACCGCCGTGGCGCCGCGACACCGGTCAACCGCCACTCGTGCCGCCCGCGCACCAGCGAGTAGCGCGCGTGGGTGAGCGGCTCCAGCCCATAGCGCAATTTTGATACATCGAGCCGAGCCGAGCGCGCCGCGACACGCACGAGCCCCACATCGCGTGTGAGCAAAAACACCAACACGTTTGCCTCCCCCACACCGCGCTTGCCCAGTGCGACAGCATCAGTCGTGACTATCTGATGCATATCTTTTTTTCTACGACACCTGCGCAGCACTATCACCTGCTGGCGTCAGGCCATCGGTCACCCAGATGATGTCGAGCGAGAGCGGGAACGGCAGCCCAGCGACTTGCTCGGCAACACCCGAGACCTCGCACTGCTCGACGATCAACTGCGAGCGTGTTTGTGCGCCGATCTGCCCCGACACTTTGGTAAAGAATGTGACGCCCGCGTCGTTGGTGCACACGCGCACCGATGGTCGGTCGGCAATGGTTAGCCCTGCTTTCTTGCGTACATCTTGCACGGCGCGCACCACCTCGCGCACGAGACCTTCCTCGCGCAGCTCGTCGGTGAGTGTTGTGTCGAGCACCACATCCTCTGTTTGTAGAGCAACATCTTGTGCCTCTGACACCGCCGCTGATGCTTCGACAATTGCTTTGACGTTGACCTCGTCGGCAATGAGTTGGCGCAACTCGGTACTGCTTGGCAATTGTTTTGCAGTGAGTGTCGCGAGCGGCTGGCGAATCTTAATCCCCGCCTTCTCGCGCAGCTCGAGCCCGCGCGACGACACCTCGCGCACGCGCTGCATGTCGGTGATGAGTGCTGCGTCAATTGCACCAGCGGTTGGCCACTCGGTAAGGTGGACACTCGTCGGATCATCTTCGTGGCGGACACGGCGGTAAAGGTCGTCGGCAAAAAATGGCATCGCGGGCGCCATCACTTTGGCGGTGGTGAAGAGCACCTGGCGCAGCGTGTCGAGCGCCTGTTGTTTGTCGCTGCCCATTGGCGTTGTCGCGTCGCCATCGGTCTTAAAGCGGTCGCGCGAGCGGCGCAAGTACCAGGTCGAGAGATCGTCGATAAACCCAGCGAGCGGGCGCGTCGCCATATCGAGCTCGTAGGTCTCGAAGCCCTTTGTCGTGTCGCGCACCAATTCATTGAGTCGCGAAAGGATCCAGCGATCGAGCGGATGTTTTGAAGGCGCAGCAGCATTGGTTGATTGCTGCGCATGCGCATACAAGTCATAAAAACTTCGCACATTATCCAAACGCATCAGCAATTTTTTGGATACTTCCTCGACACCACGCGCAGCAAAGCGCAAGTCCTCGCCGCGGATCACGGTTGATGAAAGGATGTAGTAGCGCAGCGCATCCGTGCCAAATTGGTCGACCAAATCCATCGGGTCGGGATAATTTTTGAGCTTCTTGCTCATCTTGCGCCCATCCTCGGCGAGCACCATGCCGTTGGTCACCACCGCCTTGTAGGGCGTGCGGCCAAAGAGCCCCACCCCGAGCACGATCATCGAGTAAAACCAGCCGCGCGTTTGGTCGATCCCCTCGGCGATAAATCCGGCCGGGAACCCTTTGGGGAAGAGGCCAAAAAATCGACCGGGGTCGAACGCGGTTTTGTCGAACGGGTAGTGATGCGACGCAAAGGGCATCGAGCCGGACTCAAACCAACAGTCAAAGACATCGGGCACACGCTGCCACTCGCCGTCGAGCGAGTTGCCCAGTTTGATGTCATCGATATACGGGCGATGCAGATCAAGCTCGTAGTTGTCGTTGTGTGGATAGGGCACAAACGACAGCTCGGTGATCCGCCCTTTGTGCGGGTAGTCGGTTTTGTACAACTCCCACGTGCGTTCTGGGGTCGCGCCTTGTGCTGCTGCCGCGAGCATCCACAGCGGGTTGCCATGCGAGACAATCAAAATATTTTTGTTGGGGTAGCGCGACTCGAGCTCGAAGAGAAATGCGCCCATGCGTTGCTTGACCTCCATCGCACTCTCGCCACCCTCGGGCTTGGCAGAAAGTGTCTCGGCAGAATTGCTATAGAGTGCTTTGTGCTCATCGACCGGGTGCCCCTCGAGCACACCAAACGTCATCTCGCGCAAGCGCTCATCAACAAAGATTCTATCTGGCGAGACACCAAGAATATCCGCAGCAATTTTCGCCGTTTGCTGTGTGCGCAGGAGTGGCGAGACGCAAATCATATCAATCTTTGTGCCCGACGCTTTCAATTTCTCTGCCGCCTCGCGCGCGACATCCCTCCCCTTTTCGGTCAGGTTGTACTGCTTCTCGGGGCTGGAGCTGATGATGCCAAGCGTGTTTTGCTCGGCCTCGCCATGACGCATCACAAAGTAGCGGTTGCCCGAGCGGCGCACCAAGGGGAGCAAATCGGCGACCGAGCCGACCACCTTAATTTCTTTTGTTTTGGAGTGTCGCCACACGGGGATCGGCGCGCCCCAGTAGCGGCTGCGCGAAATCGCCCAGTCCGGCGCGCTCTCGATTAGTTTTGCAAAGCGCCCCTGCCCCACGTGGCCCGGAACCCAGCGCACTTTTTTATTCTCGCTCAACAGTTTTGATTTGAGCGCCGACACTTTGACAAACCACGAGTTGGCAGCCCAGTTGAGGAGCGGCGTGTCACAGCGCCAGCAGTGCGGGTAGGAGTGTTTGATTTTTTCATCCGCAAAGAGCAGCCCCTTGGCGCGCAGGAGTTCGATTACCTTCACATCCGTCTCCATGTGGCGACCTTTTGGCTTGACGGGCATCCCGGCAAAGTCGGTGACCGCGGCGACAAACTTGCCGTCGTCGGCGACATGGTGGATGAGCGGGATTTTTTCTTTTTGTGCCAACTCCAAATCCTCGGCGCCATAGGCGGGCGCCAAGTGGACGATGCCCGTGCCATCCTCGAGCGTGACATACGGCGCGGCATACACCTTCCACGCATGCGTTTTATGTTTGTGCACCAGGTCCTTAAAGTACGGGAACGGTGGCTCGTAGCGCTGCCCCACCAAATCCTTGCC
Source organism: Candidatus Adlerbacteria bacterium (assembly GCA_903819895.1). Taxonomy (GTDB): domain Bacteria; phylum Patescibacteriota; class Minisyncoccia; order Phycocordibacterales; family SBAW01; genus GWA1-54-10. The sequence continues at coordinate 16,424 of CAIJFH010000011.1, read as the reverse complement.
TAAGATTTCGCCAAACACTTGCGCGTTTTCGCCGAGCACTTTGTGCATCAGCTCTTTGGCGACAATCACAAAACCCTCGTCGGTGCGCACCTTTACATAGGTAGCACCCGCGTTGACCGCAGCAGCCGAGTTGCCCGGCAAGGTCCACGGCGTTGTCGTCCAAATCAAGAGCGCGGTCTCGGGCTCGGCCACGAGCGGGAGCTTGACGGTCACCGCATGGTCGTCGATGTCTTGGTAGCCGAGCGCGACCTCGTTGTTGGAGAGTGTTGTCCCGCAGCGCGCGCAAAAATGCATCGCTTTAAATCCTTCGTAGATCAACCCTTTGTCATACAAATTTTTAAATGCCCACCAGACCGACTCGGTGTACGTCGCGTCCATCGTCTTGTAGTCGTGCTCCATGTCGGCCCAGCGCCCGACGCGTGGGATGATACGCCGCCAATCGGCAGCGTAGCGCAGCACGGCATTTTTTGCCGCCGTATTAAACTTCTCGATCCCATACTGTTCGATGTCGCGCTTGGTTTTAAATCCCAACTCTTGCTCGATCTGATTTTCGAGCGGGAGCCCATGACAATCCCAGCCCCATTGCCGCGGCACGCGATACCCTTGCATCGTTTTGTAGCGCGGGATTGCGTCCTTGAGCGCGCTCTGGAGCAGGTGGCCATAGTGCGGCAAGCCAGTCGCAAACGGCGGGCCGTCATAAAACATATACTCGCCCTTTGGTGCATCCTTGGTGAGCGTCTGCTCAAAAATCTGCTCCTTGTCCCAAAACGCCAGCACCTCCTCCTCGCGCAGCGCAAACGCACCTTTTGGCTTGTGCGTCGGTGGGTTCAACTCCTCCCCTCCATCGGTCTTGCTGTCCATGAAAGAACTATACCACGCAACGCAGTTTGAGGACAGCGATGGACTTTTCATGCAAATATCAGGTATGCTACAGGTAGCCGAAGTTCTGTCACATACACAACTGTGCATAGAATTTCAGCTCCTATATAACCATCCATCATCGAGGAGTGGCGACATGGAGTGGACGGAAGAGACAATTGCTCGCCTCCGGGAGCTCTGGGCCGAAGAGCACTCGACTGCCGAGATTGCCCGACGCATGGGTATCTCCAAGAACGCCGTCGTGGGCAAGGCGCACCGGCTAAACCTGGACGGCCGCCCGTCGCCGATCCGAAGAGAGGGTAACCCTCGTAATAACTTGATCGGGCACAGGGATACGCGTGGCAAACTGAGAGAACAGGGCACTCTTGCGTTACTTTCTGCAGGATTGGGTGCCGATGCCCCAGAGAGACCGCTTCAACCCATCGCCCCACTAGCTCCACTCATATCACGTCCGGCGGCAATCCAGCCGGATGTGGCGAAACCGCACGTGGTACCAGCGCGCGCACCACGCACGCAAAGCTGCTGTTGGCCGCTCGGCGACGTTGGCACGCGCAGCTTCCGCTTCTGCGATGCCGACGCCATGCCGGGCAAACCGTACTGCGCCGAGCACGCGGCGGTCGCGCATGTAAAAGTGCGCGGCCAACGCGAGGAGGCCACGGCATAATGAAGAAAGGGTCGCCCCTCACCGGGCGACCCTGCTGCTTTTTACATCTCCTCCGGCGCAGGGATGCCGAGGAGGGCGAGGCCGCGAGACATCGTATGCTCAAACGCGCGGGCGAGGGTGAGCGCGTAGGATGGATACTCGCCGCCGATGACGCGTGTTTTTGCATACCACGAGTTGAATGCGGCTGCCATCTCGGTGAGGTAAGTTGTCACATAGTGCGGCTCGAGTTCTCGCACCGCATGTTCGACCACCTCGGGGAAGTGCAGCAGGATGCGGTCGAGCACTAGCGCCTCGATTGCATCGCGCGCATGCTCGCCGTCTGGTGTCGCGTCAGTAATACCCGCGTCGATTGCTTTTTTAATCAGCGACCGCGCACGCACCAGCGCGTACTGCAAGTACGGCCCCGAGTCGCCCTCGAGCGACAGCGATTTTTCTGGATCAAAAATAATATCCTTGCCGCTCCCCTGCTTGAGCACGGCATATTTGATGGCACCCACCGCGACCTGCTCGGCAACTTTGTCTGCATCAGGCAACTCGCGCCCCCGCATCTTCTCCTTCGCTGCCTCTTTCAAATCCAGCAAGAGCGACTCGCCCGTAATCACATTCCCTTTGCGCGACGACATCTTGCCGGTCGTGAGTTTGAGTAGCCCAGTCGGTACATGTCGCAACTCTTTCCCCACTGTTTCTTGCGCAAACACTTTTCGTATCGCAACAAAAATAATTTTAAAGTATTCGCTTTGCTCTTTTCCGGTCACGGTCACCGACGTATCAAATGATGGAAAAGCCGCTCGCTTGAGCGCAAACAGGCCAATGTCTTTTGCCTCGTACGTTGGCAACCCTTGCGAGTTAACAAAAACGCGTGTGTGGAGCCCCTCTTTTTCGCCACGAAATATAATTGCACCATCGCTTTTTTCAAAAATGCCACTTTTCTCTGCCTGCTCAACAATCTCCAAACCCTTTGGCGCCGATTGGCTTTCAAAAATCACCGCGTCAAAGGTAGTGCCGAGTGTTTTACAAATAGCGTTGAGATGCGCGTATGACGTCTCAATCCCCATCGCTCGCAGGCGGTCGAGCTCGGGGTCCGCCCGCGCATACAGCGCACGATTTACCTCTTCAATCTCCGCTTTTTGTTCTGGAGATTCATCATATGCAGCGCTACCGAGCACATACGCCTGGCCGAGCTGCGCGATATCACCTGGATCTAGATTCCCTTTGCGCAGACCCCACACACCTTTTGCAACCGTAAGTCCGATATCCGATGGGTAGTTTATTCTCTTTACCTCTGCGCCAGCGGCTGTAAGCAATCGAGCAATTGCCTCTCCGATAATATTGCCAACTAGGTTGCCAATGTGGAGCGGCTTAAACACATTTGGGCTCGTATACTCCACCATCACCGTCTTGCCCTGTTGGAGGGTGTTGCTACCCCACGACGCATCGGTTGCTGCTTTTTGCACCTCGGCAACAACCGCATCGCGCGACAGAAAAAAGTTGATAAAGCCGGGGCCCGCGACTTCGATTTTTTCGACACCATCGATTTTGCCGTGCAATTCTTTTTTCAGATGCTGCGCCAGTTCGTGTGGACTAGAAAAGGTATGTCGGACAGGTGTATCACCAACAATCTTTACTTTTATTGCAATATCATCTGCTCTGACTGACGATCCCTCTTTTCGACTATTATTAGCACGGAAACCAAAGACCACCATCGCAACATTGGTGTAGTAATCGCCATGAAGCAAATCAGTTGGACGATCGACCACAAAAGAAACGCCCGCCTGCCCAACTGGCAAGCCAAGTGCGGCAAGGGCTTTTTGTATCGCGGCAGTTATCTCCTGTTGCATGTGCATACAGTAGCAGAAAAGGTGCTACATATAAAGACACTACAGCGTCGTTGTCGAGAGGGTGGGTGTGGTGGTCGCGGCGACGACGGCGAAGGAGATGCGGCCGATGAGTTGGCCCGAGGAGGTCTCGACATCGCAGCGCCACTGCCCCACCGACGGCGTCTCGACAGTGTAACCGCGGTAGCCATCGGCACGGCCGCCGTTGATCGCAAACGAGACGAGTGAACGCGTCTGCCATTTTTGTGCCGCCGTGTCGTACTGCTCCCACCGATGGACGATTGGTGTCGACAAGCCGCCCGGCGCATAGACCGCGCTAAAGCAGTATGCATCCTCGCCTGCTGCAGCGGTATACAAATCGCGCTGCGTCGCGCTCGCGTTGGCAGATGACGCGACTGTAAACGTAGCAGACGTGTCGCGCCAAAAGACAAACCAATCTGCCGGCTCGAGTGTCGCTGCGTAGCGCGCGCCGTCGGAGCGCGTGGCGGCATCGGGCAGCACGGTGATCGAGTGATACACACCGACCGACTTCAGCGACAGCGGCACCGGCGGAATGATGTTAAGCACATACAATCCGACAAAGGTGAGCAGGATGGTGCCAACGAGCGCCAACATCTCAAACAGTTGTCGGCGATTGTGTCGAAACACCGCCACATAGAGCACCGCCGCGAGTACCAGCATCACCACAGCGCTCGCCGCCACCGAGACAAGAAACGCGGGCATGCCAATTTTGTGGATGACAAATGTTGGCACAGCGATGACAAGGTAGGTCACGAGGAGAAAGTAGTAGACCGCGATATTGAGTCGCATCAGCGCGTAGCGACTTTTGAGAAACTCGTTGCCGAGCGCAAACGCGGCGAGCAACAGCACAAACAACGCGCTCCCACCGAGTGTCCCGCTTTTGCCGTAGAGGATGAGCAGGTTGCTTGCAAGCCCGCCAAAGCAAAACTGGAGGATGAGGATAAGCAGGATTGGCTCGCCTGTCGTGACACTAAGCAGATCTGCATGCGCACGCTTGGTCGAACGCAGTGTGTGTATATTAAGCAAGACAATACACGCCGCCGCGATGAACAAGTACGAAACAAGGAGGATATTGTCGGCGACACTCTCGGGGCTCTTTGCTAAAAAAAGATCAAACACAAACCCAAGCACCAAGGTGCCAAGCCAAAACACGCGCTCGTACTTTCCCCACAGCACGAGAAAAAAATCCCACAGGCGACGCATATGTATATTGTACATCAGCAAAAAAAGAAGAGGGTGGCACCCGTAGATGCCACCCAAGTTTATAGGGAGGAAAGTCCGCACGCTGCTACTGCAAAGCGCAGCAGCATGGGTGTCCTGCGTCAGCTAAAGGACACCTGCCAGAACAATAGCGCATGTCCGTTTGCTATGCAAACACTTCGGGGATTGGGAACGTGGCGCAGAGAGTTTTGATTTCTTGGTGGATGGCATCGAGCTTTGCTTGGTCGGCGTGGTCGCGCAGCGCCGCGAGCATCAGCTCTGCAACACGAGCACTCTCGACTTCGCCAAGCCCGCGCGTGGTGATCGCCGGCGTGCCAAAGCGGATGCCCGAGGGGTCCATGGGCCCGCGCGGGTCGTCGGCAATCATATTTTTGTTGAGCGTGATGCCAACGGTGTCCAACACCTTTTCTGCTTCCTTGCCGGGGATGCCAAGCGAACCGAACACGTCTGCCAAGATGAGATGATTGCTCGTGCCGCCACCCAACATGCGCACATTATTTTTTTTGAACACTGCTTCCATCGCTTTTGCATTTTTTAAAATCTGCGCCGCATAGGTCTTGAACGACGGCTGCAGTGCCTCGCCAAACGCGACTGCTTTCGCAGCAATGACATGCATCAAGGGGCCGCCCTGGAGCCCGGGGAATACCGCCTTGTCTACCTTTTTTGCAATCTCCTCTCCGGTTGGCATGCCACCAATCTCGCCCGCACGTGTGAGAATCATCCCGCCGCGCGGGCCGCGCAGCGTCTTGTGTGTCGTCGTGGTGACGATGTCGAATTCAAAGTCAAACGGATTCTTTGCAACACCGCCAGCGATGAGACCCGCAATATGTGCCGCGTCCATCACCGCGTATGCTCCAACCTCGCGGGCGATCGCGGCAAACTTTGCATAGTCGAGCTCGCGGCTGTAGGCAGAGAATCCGGCGAGCACAATCTTTGGGCGTGTTTCCTTCGCGACGCGCAGCATATCGTCGTAGTCGATCTCGCCTGTCTCAACGTCTTTCATTTTGTAGCGCACAAAGTTGAAAAACTTGGTGATGTAGGTTACCGGGTGGCCATGCGTCAGGTGCCCACCGTGGCCGAGGTCCATCCCGAGCACCGTGTCGCCCGGCTGCAAAAGCGCCATGTACATTGCGATGTTTGCATTGGCACCCGAGTGCGGCTGCACGTTGGCAAACCCTGCGCCAAATAACTTTTTGGCACGCTCAATCGCCAACACCTCTGCCTGGTCGGTAAACTCCTGCCCACCGTAGTAGCGCTTCCCCGGGTACCCCTCCGCATATTTGTTGGTCAAAATCGAACCCTGCGCCTCGCGCACCGCCTGCGAGACATAGTTCTCGGACGGTATCAACTCCAACCCTTCCCGCTCCCGCGTCTCTTCTCCCTCAAGCGCGGCAAACACCTCTGCATCTTGTTGTTTGATGAAGTCGTACATAGTGGTGTGATCAGTATACTACATACCAGATTGAAAAGTTTATAGAAGTGACTATACTAACCTTATGCTATTTACACTTGCCCTATGTTACATCGGGTTTGGGGTGTTGTTGTTCCTACTTACAGGAATATTTGTTGGCTCTGTAGGATATGGTCAGGGCAGACCTGCTCAAGTTTTTAGACAATTCTGGACAAGTAAAATTGGAGAAAAAGCGTACAACATACTAGTAACAACGTTAGCTGTACTCGGAATACTCTGGCTTGGACTTGGTGCCGGTGCGTATCTTATCTACAAGGTTTGATTCTTAGTGTTATAGATTTGGTCCGCGCTTTTCGGCTACTTGATGATGTAGTTTCTCATTATACCCACCTGAGACAGTAAGCTCTGCTTTGATCGGTGGGTGTGGATTGTAATTCTCAAGCACCACTTGGCTCGGTGTAAATGAATCAAGGTTGGGCACCTCACCGGCGATATGTAGTGTCGGAAATGGGCGTGGCTCGCGCTCTAATTGCTCTTTCACTTGGTCGATATGATTCTCATAGATATGAAAGTCACCGAGCGTATGCACAAACTCACCTGGCTCACGCCCAAGCACCTTCGCCAGTACCACCGTAAGCAACGCATAACTCCCAATATTAAACGGCACCCCCAGAAACATGTCAGCGCTACGTTGATATAACTGCAGACACACTTTCCCGTGTTTGATATTTACCTGGTAGAGATTGTGACAGATAGGAAAACGCACGCCCTCCCCTGGCGCTGCCATTGCATAGAGATACTCCGGGTTCCATGACGTCACCAATGTGTTGTGCGCATCCGCATCTTTTCGCAACTCATCAACCACCCACCCAAGCTGATCAATCCGGCGACCATCTTTTGCCTCCCATCGACGCCAATGCTCGCCGTAGATATGCCGCAACTCGCCAAACTGCTGAGCGAATGTCGCGTCACTTGCAATCTTTGCAACAAACTCATCCTTACTAAGTACAGGAACCTCGCCTTTGTTTGATTTCTCGGTATAGATTTTGTACGGATAGTCGTCCCAAATGTGCACCTTGTTGTCAACCAAGTATTTGATATTGCTCTGCCCCGACAAAAACCAATACAGCTCATGCAAGACACCGGACCAGTACACTTTTTTTGTCGTCAACAGCGGGAACCCTTCGGACAAATCAAAACGCATCTGCGTCCCAAACAAGCTGTAGGTTTTGACACCTGTTCCTTTGTCGACCTGCTCCTCGCCATGCTCGAGCACTTGTCGCAAAAGGTCGAGGTACTGCTGTTCGGGGTGTTGTGCCATAGTATTTTATTATTTCTTGTTTGGAGAACCGACTTTTTTAGTATTGCGTTTTTTGCTGGATTGCTTCGCCTCCTTCGACACAACCTGCTTCTTTTTTTCTGCAAAGTGTTGCCAATTATTTTCGGCAAACCGCCCAACATCTTTGTAATTCTGTCGCGTTGGTGAAGAAAGTTTCGAGAACGTCAGCTGCGCAATCTCCATCCCCGGGCGCAGGATGATTGGTACGTTGTTGAGATTGCACAGCTCAAACGTGATATGCAAAAAATGCCCAGGGTTGATGAGCCCCGCTGTGTTGTGGATCATGAGCCCCACGCGCGCGAGCGACGACTTGCCACCGACTTGAATCAAAAAGTCATTCGAGCCAAAGTACTCCTTGGATATGCCGAGCACCGACACGCCGGGGTGCAGGATAAACTCATCACCATCATCGACCGACACCTCGCGTGTCTTGGCAAATATCTTTTTTGCTGGGTCAACAAACAATGTGCCGTTTGCCTCATTGACGATAAACTTATTGCCAAGCAATATGTCGTAGCTCGCGGGCTGCAGGCGCTTCTCATCAAATGGCGTGAGGGTAATCGCTCCAGAGTGGATTTCTTTCAGAATGTCGGTGTCAGAGAGAAACATGGGTTGTCGTGGTTATTCGATAGTAAAAATATTTTCTGTCCCGTAGTACTCTGGCCAGTGCTCGTTATAGAACGCAAACATGCGCTCAAGTCGCGCTTGTGGCAACTCGACGACACCAAACTCGTGCATCAATGCATCAATCTCGGCGCGCGCAGCAGCAAGCTCTGCATCCGAGCCGACCACCTTCTCGAACTCGGCGAGCCAGCCATAGCCCGCGTTTCGGTCGAGACAAATGTTCAACCCCTGGCACACATACTCTTCGCGCTCGCGCGACCACTTTGCTTGATAGGTAAACCCCGCAGCAAGCAACAACTGGTCGAGCTCGTCGAGCGATAGATCGACCTTCTCTTCGAACTCCATCCGTGCGACACCGTTGGCGCTCGTATCATCCCCCACCGACGCTTTGACCACCAAAAGCACAGTGCCGTCTTTGTCGCGTGTGCGCACCGAAAAACTTTTGCCTCGCGCTACAATATCATCAAACTTTACTCGCGCCTCGGTAGGCAGATGTGACTCGACCGCCGCTGCAAGCTTTGCAAAATCGCCGCCAACAAAATAGTGGTTGAGCTGCTTATTCTTCGAAGTCAACTTCGCTTCCCCATCCACCTCGCACATCCGCGCACGCAGCTTGTCGGCATTTTCCGAGCCACCCAACAACGACTTCACCTCCACCTCGTATGTTTGCATGTGCCTATCATACCACCGCTACCCGAGCGGCAAAGATGGAGACAACGACTCGAACATGTTGTGTGCTGTATAAAAAGAGGCCGCCTCCCAACACTCTCGTGTCAAAAGGCGGCCAGCACAGCAAGACCTACAGAACTCAGCGACGAATCTCGACTCGCTGCCAGCCTTCCTGCTGGAGAATAATGCCTGCCTCAGTATTCATGAGCATCTCCGGTATCGATAGGTATCCTGGTTCACCATCGATCTCCTGTGCGAAATCGGTCATTACACCGCACAGCCGACCATCGTAGTCGATTGCCAGATTGGGGACAACCTCAACGTCGCGCTCCTCGTGGTCGATAATGCGCGCGACACCCCTCATCATGTCGAGCTCGATTTCGCCACGCTCGAAACGCACACGACACCATTCTGGATATATGCCAGCGTCGAGGCGCCGCGTCCCTTGGAAGTGGAACGTGACTCCATCGTCACGCTTGCCGACCACATCGTAGCGATCGAACCCATCATGGAGTTTCATCGCTCCGAAGCCCTGCAGACCGAACAGAAAGTTCATCAGGTCGACTTCGTGATTAACATGGTCGAGCAGAAGGCTCCTTGCCGTTTTCCATTCGTTCGACGGCTTATGGTACGAGAAGTCGAACGAGAAACTCAGCACACTACCAAACTCTCCGATAGACCGTAGCAGTTGGTCTTTCAGCCACAGGAATGGCTCGTCGTTGCGGCGAGGATGGCAAGTGGTCAGCACGAGCCCGCACTCACGTGCAATTGCGAACAAAGCAACCAACGCCGAGATATTCTGCTCGGGAACGAGCAGTGGTTTCTCACAGAAGACATGCTTGCCTGCGGAGAGTGCACTCTGAATATGTGTCAGGTGCCAATCATCGGGCGAGCAGATAAGAACCGCGTCAACATTCTTCGCGGCACAAAGATGTCCAGGATATTCATATGCCATGGGTGCAGAAATTTTCTCCCGTGCTTTCCAATCTGGATCACACACACCCACAACATAAAAACGCTCACCGAGATTCCTGACGTGATGAACAGCATGCCCACCACAACCGATGATTCCGAGCCCCAGCCTACCCACATCGTCCATGTCTGTATCCTCCGGTTGACGAACAGCCAGACCACACTAAATCATACATATCCATTCTTGTCTACACACACTGGGAGAGCGAACTACGGAAAAAATCAAGAGCTGCTATACTACCCGTATATGCGCGTTTATCTTATCCACTCAACGAAGTACGATTTTAGAAACGAGTTATACGCGCCACTCAAAGCAAGCACGCTCAACAGCGAGCATGAAATTATCTACATGTTCGACAACACCGACACTTTGCGGGACTCAAAAGATATTATCAAAGGGAGCGACCTGATTATCGCCGAGGTATCACACGCGGGAGTTGGCAGCGGTATCGAGCTTGGGTGGGCAGACATGCTCGGGCTGCCTATCATTTGCTTTTACAAAACAGGGCTGTCTGCATCTAAATCACTCCCCATCATCACTACGCACATTTTCGAATACGACGACGAAGCGGAGCTTGTTGCTACTCTTGCAAAAGAAATTGCAGTTGTGCAGACGCAAGTAAAAAATCATTAATCGCCAGAGAAACAAGATAGCGGTTTATTGATTTTGTGTCTTACGTATCGTTGGCACCTTGGTTGCAATAAACTGTTTGACGAGCGCGACGGCAGAGTCGAGGTCGACGTAGGTGGCAAAGGTGAGCAGCCCGAGGTCGTTGGCGCCTTTGATCATACGGGTGACCGACGCGTCTTTATGCGCGAGGCACAGGAGTGGCTTGTTGCTGTTGATCGCATGATCTATCTCCATCCCGAGCCCGATTGCTGGCACATCGAGGATTGCGATAATGCCGTCTGCCTGTTCGACATAGGCAATGTCGGTTTCGTACACCTCCGACGGCGTGCCCGCGGTGAGCCCGACGAACTCGAATATCTCGATGCCGCACTCTTTCTTGATACGCTCTTTAAACGAGATCACAAAATCTTTGAACTCGAACGACGCTTGGGTGAGCCCGCACGCAACGTAAAATCGTAATGGTCGCATACGCTCTATCGAACCATGCCCTGCCCCGCTTTGCAAACTCCTCCATACCGCGACATACTGTCTATATGCCACAGCCGCGCACCAGCATCATCGCCGCCCTTGGGAAAGACAGGGCTATCGGCAAGAACAACCGGCTCTTGTGGCATATCCCCGATGACCTTAAGCGATTTAAGGCACTGACCCTTGGGCACCCTGTCATCATGGGGCGCAAGACCTTCGACTCGATCGTCGCGCAGCTTGGCAAGCCGCTCCCCGGGCGCACCAACATCGTCGTGACACGCGCTGGCGCGGATACAACAAACACTGCTCAAGAGACCGGCACGCGGTTCGCATACGAGAACGTCTTTGTTGTTCACTCGATTGAAGAGGCGCTCGCCAAGGCGAAAGAAGTTGACCACGAAGAGGTGTTCGTTATCGGCGGCGCACAAATCTACGCGCAAGCGCTCCCATTCGCCGACCGGCTCTACCTCACACTCGTCGAGAGTGATACCAAGGGCGACACCTTCTTCCCCGAGTACGAAAATGTATTTACTAAAAACATATTCGAAGAACCGCACACGGACAAACCGACTCCCCACACTTTTGTGACGTTAGAAAAATAAACGACCACTGGTGGAGTGCCAATGGTCGTATGAAAGCGATTTGAATCTGTACCTCTCTCACCTCGGGTCGATATCCCGAGCTGCCAAAGTGAGCAGCATAGCGAGACCGGCATAAAGCGAGAATTGTTGTGCTGCCGAGTCAGTGTTATGAGGAGCGATTTCATATCCTTGCCCCTCTCTTCGGTGTTCCCAATCCACCGCGTCAACACTGCACGCGTTACCGACCGTATCCAAGAAAAAGCTGCCCCTTCTGCCGATCCGGCACTGACATGGATCGAACGGATTAGGCATTCCTTCCTGTCTTCGTAGGTGCGAAACGCCGAGTGCCCTACAGGCAAGCCAAACAGCCTCAGCAACTTCAGGCACATAGACCGACACAGCGTATGTGCGCTCCACCCAATCCGCAAGTGCAAATGATGCGTACCCACCGATTGGCGCTGCCTGCAGATACTCGCCTGGTCTTACGTGACCTTCGAGCTCCATAAGCTGAAGGCGACTATGATCAACCAACACAGGGTCAACCATCCAACGGAGTGTCCTGAGAAGAAGCGACAAACTTACCGCAAGACGCGTCGCAGACCTTTGGGTGATTGACGCATCTAAAAGCAGATACTCGCCTCCGATACCCGCTGATTGTAATGCCCCATCAAACCCAAACCCCTTGGTCAAGTCGTTCTCATACCGCTTGAAACGCCACGCTCGCATCATCTCTTGGAGATCCCCATATCTACCCAAAACCTCCGAGAAGTGTGGAACACACCCGAGGAAGATATGCACACGGATTTTTGGCGGCTCCCTACCTGCTCCTTTTATGAACGATAGCGTATGCCAGCGTTCTCGTGGCCCTACCTGATACGACACGGCGTATCCTCCTGTTTGTTGCTATTCGGTCTTGGCACATTATGTACCATTAATCCGAAGACATAGTACCTAAGCCCTTGTGAGATTGCAAAGACACAAAACATCTTGACCTTCTCTACACAAATAGTTTCGCCGCCACGGGTTTGTAAAACTCCAAAAACTTTTCAATTGTCCACAGACACGTTGCACCTTCGACCACGGTCGCATGCCAGATTGCTGGTTGATTCGTTGCCACTGGTACCACGTTTGCAGGAAGTATTTTTAATATTCGATCATCCAGCTCTCGTATAAAAACAGCGGTGTGGAGCGAGATGAGATAGTCGTCTCTCGTGGCGAACCGGCTCGGTGACTTATCCACCTCGACACCATTCTTGGTGCGAATACTCTCCGCATAGAGCACCGCTCCCGTTGGCAATCCTTCAAAAAAATCGGGGGCGTATGCTTGTTTCAAAAAAGTACCCGTCGTGAGATACCCGCCAGGGTTAAGGAGTTCGCTTTCATTAAAATAGCGACCAGCGAAAACGAAAAGAAAATCTTGCGCCGCGAGCCGACAATTCCCCTTTGCAATCGGCGCGGACAATGCCGCCTCTAACACAGGCCCTTTGTCGAATTGGTAGGCAAAAAATGAAAGGCGTTGTTTTGGCACAAGTACAGCATATATCAAACAATACACTCTGTCTCCAAACCAAAAAACCACTCCTCATTTCGAGAAGTGGTTTTTGATTTTGTTTGTGTGAAAAAAAATTATTTGATATCAACCCCCATTGAGCGTGCCGAGCCGGCGATGATCTTCATTGCGGCTTCGACGGTGTTGGCGTTGAGGTCGGACATCTTCTTCTTGGCGATCTCGCGCAGCTGCGCTTGAGTGAGCGAGCCCACCTTGGCAGTGTTTGGCTTGCCCGAGCCCTTCTCCTTGCCGATTGCCTTCATGATAAGGCCGGATGCCGGCGGGGTCTTGAGCACGAAGTCGTACGAGCGGTCGTCGTAGATCGTGATGATGCACGGGATCAGGTTGCCGATCATCGGCGCGGTCGCGTCGTTAAACTTCTTGACGAACTCGCCGATGTTGATACCAGCGGGGCCCAAGGTGGTACCAAGCGGAGGCGCCGGCGTTGCCTTGCCTGCCGGAGCGATGATCTTTATCTTTTTTGTTATCTTTTTAGCCATATAGGATGTGGAGCGATACTACCTCAAATGCGCTTAATCTGCAAGAAGTCGAGTTCGACCGGCGTCTCGCGGCCAAACATCGACACGAGCACTTTGACCTTGCCGCGCTGCTCGTCGACCTCGCCCACCTTGCCGTCGAGGTCTTTAAACGGCCCGTCGACGATGACCACCGAGTCGCCCACCGCGACGTCGATCGCATGTTTGACCGAGCCCTCCTTCTCCTGCATGCGCCCGAGAAGCGCGTCGACCTCGTCTTGGCGCAGTGGTACCGGGTTGACGCCCGAGCCGACGAATCCCGTCACGCGAGGCGTGTTGCGCACGACAAACCACGACTGGTCGTCGACCGCCATCTCGACCAAGACATAGCCGGGGTAAACCTTCTCCTCCTCGACGACACGGCGGCCGCCTTTGATCTTGACGGTACGCTCGGTCGGCACGACCACGTTAAAAATCTTGTCGCTGATTGCGAGCGACTCGATGCGCTGCTTGAGGTTACGCGCCACCGCGTTCTCATAGCCCGCGTAGGTGTGGATTGCGTACCACGCTCGACCGACACTGGAGTCCTGTTTACTCATATGATTTTGTCGAAATCATGTCGCGTCATCGTCCTCTAAAACGCGACCCTCTTTCTAAATTAGAATTGTTAAACAATCTTCTTGATCACTGCAGCGAAGATATAATCCCACAGCCCCAAGTACACGGCGATGGCGATGGAGACCCCGATGACCACGCCCGTGTAGATAATCGCCTGCTGGCGCGTTGGCCACGACACATGCCGCATCTCGGCGCGAACGTCTTTGAAGTATTGCATCATATGATGTTTTCTATCCCCGCCGGTTAAAAACGAGGCATTTTTAAAAGCCCTCTCGGGCTCTTATATACTGGCATAGTACTCCTGAAATGAAGTGGTGTCAATCGTGGTTTTGGTCTTTTTGAATCACCCCTGCTAACCGAGAAAAGGCGGGGGCGTAGTCGTGTTTGATGCGGGAGAAAAGCCCTTCGGCGAATCCTTCGCTGTAGTCGTGTACCATCCGATTGCGATCGTCTATCGCGGCAAGCAACACGGTCGCATCCTGCTCGGAGACGAGCCCGGCAGTGTGTGCCGCGCGCACCGCATCTTTTGGCAGCGAAACATCTGCCCCGCGCTCGGCGAGCACTCGACGCAGCAACTTTGGCATGAGTTCTGCAACCAGCTCAAACCGCAGCAGTGCCGCGTCGCGCTCGGCATGCTCGGGCAACTCACCAAGGGCAAGCGCACTCTGGAGCGACAGTACCGCCTTAGCAAAGCGCGCGATAATTCGTTTGGTGACTATATCCATACGAGTGGTTCGCTATGGAGCACGTGGTCGGCAAACTCTTTGTCTGCAAGGTCGAAGTCGACCACGTCGACCTTGTACGGTATCGGTGCGTCATAGAAGAGGTCGCGCAAGGTCGAGAGCTGCTTGCCTGAACGCGCGTTGCCGACGACACCAAGGTCGATATCACGAAAGGTGCCGCCACGCACCGACGAGCCAAACAGGAAGTAGCGGTTCGCTCCCTCGGGGTCGAACTTCCCCACCACTGCCGCTACAGTATCTTTGTGTCGCGCAGTCATAGCAACATAGTACCACACAATTTCGATTTTGTACGATTACCGAATTTCGTAGGTGATGGTGACGTCGTCGGTGGTTTTGTTTTGACCGACAGAGATGGTTGGCGCAGCATCTGCCGCAGCAGCGACACCCGAGGCGACGCCGTAGACCTTGTTGGAGTAGACCGGATAATTAGTACCCTCGGTAAAGGAGACAACGCGGACCAACGAAACATCGAGCTGCCCTGCGAGCACGCCTGCCTTTTGCTTGGCGTCGGCAATTGCTTTGTCGCGCGCCTGTTGCTGCGGCGCAGTTGGATCGTCGAAGGTAAACGAGAGGCCGCTGAGTTCCGTCGCGCCTTTGCCGCCAACGCCCGCGAGCAAGTCGCCCGCTTTGGTTGTGTCACGCACTTTCACGGTCGTTGTTTGGCGCACCTCGTAGCCAGTTAGCACCTGCTTGCCTGGCGGGCAGTACACCACCGCGCCAGATGATCCTCCACTAGAGACACTCGACGACACCGTGCCGTCGTTGTAAATCGCAGGAGCTGATACAGAAGCTGCAGGCGGACACACCGCGTTTTGGTAGCTGTACTGTGGGTTGATCGAGTAGTCGGTGGTTTGGATATCTTTGTCGGCGACACCAGCGGCTTTAAGGTAGGCGATCACCGCATTTGCCTTGGCGGTCGCATCACTCTGTGCTGCGGCAACCGTTTGCTTGTCGGATACGACCGAGAAGCTAAACGTCGCGATGTCGGGCACCGCAAGATACTCGCCATGCCCCGAGACCGAAATAGTGTTTGCCGCAGCGACACCGGTGCCCACATAGCGCAGGCCAAGGAACGCGCTCACCGCCTCGGCAAAGAGAAACAGCGCCAGCAAGAGCAACACCAAAAGCAGCGCCTTGCGCGTCCGCTCGCCTGTCCGCCCCTCAAAAAGTGTTTCCATACAAATTTTATTATGTTATTCGAATAATTTCAGTATCACTGATACCTCCTGAACCGCCCGTGAACAGTGGCCCCTGCGAATTATTTGACTGAGTTGATGACCGAGAGGATCTGCGCTTCGGGGAGTGCGCCAGAGACCGGTGCCATCTTGCCGGTTTTAGTGTTGACGACAACCGTAAACGGCGTGCCGCTGCCACCAGAGGCCTGCGCCTCAGCGCTGTCGGTGTCGATAATTGATTGATACGTTTTGTTTGTAACGCACGTGGCATATTTTGCTGGGTCGGCACCAAAGGACGCGGCGAGTTGTGCCGAGTATTCGGGCGAAAGTTTTTGCTGATTAGCAAACACTGCGTCGGCATACTTCCAAAAGCCAGCACTGCCCAACTGTGCGGCGATACACTCGGCAGCATTTGCCGCTGGCGCCGCTTGCGGGTGGATACTGGTGAGCGGCATCTCGCGATAGATCCAGGCGATCTGCCCGTTCGAATCAGCAACGATCTTTTTGAGCGTTGGGTAGATCATGCTGCAGTAGGGGCACTGGAAGTC
>CAIJFH010000010.1 GCA_903819895.1 Candidatus Adlerbacteria bacterium | reverse complement strand
TGTCCCTTTGATATCCTGGGCTGCACGCATGATACAATGCACTCGACAACGGGTCGCGACGGGGTAACCCTGAGCCAATCCTTATAAACGAGTGCCCAGTTCGGATTGAGGTCTGCAACTCGACCTCATGAAGCCGGAATCGCTAGTAATCGCTGGTCAGCTATACAGCGGTGAATACGTTCTCAAGTCTTGTACTCACCGCCCGTCAAGTCAAGGGAGCCGGGAGTGCCCGAAGCCCAGAGCAATCTGGTTCACGGCAAGCTCGGTGACAGGGACTAAGTCGTAACAAGGCACGGGTAGCGGAAGCTGCTCGTGGAATAATTCAATGAAATACCCCTTCAGGGTTCGCAAGAGCACTGTTGGGTGAAGTGGCGATTTCTTTGTCTTTTCGAATTCGAAAGATAAAGAAGGATGATGATACTAATCATATATTGTATCCGCTGTCTGCCTTCGGGTAGACGCCTCCCATACGCGACAGGGAGGAGATGACCCATCCAACGCCCTGAGTACAAGGCGAACCGATGGGTAACAAACGGAACAAGAGAAAGGTGTTTTTCTCTCTTCTTGCAAAACAGGTTCACAACGATTCGATTTTTTGATGCGAATAAAAAGATGCCGCGCAGGAAACTGCGCGGCTAGTTTCCGTTGGTTCGCACGGCCCCCGTTTCAAAAGAGCCGAAGCGTCATGATTTCACAAAGCCCTCGTATATGCAAGCCCTGTGCAGAATTGATTTTCTTTGTTAGTATGCGCACATGCCGTTTTGCGGCTATGCGGGCATAGCTCAGCTGGTAGAGCATTCGACTGATACTCGAAAGGTCCTTGGTTCGACCCCAAGTGCCCGCACATGGAAGAACATTTTGTTGGCAAGATTGCACAAAAGGCGATTATTGAACGAGATGGTAAAGTGCTTGTAACGCGAGATGTCCGCGATGATGATACATGGGAATTGCCAGGTGGTCGCTTAAACGCGAATGAGTCGTTAGAGGATGGTTTGCGACGAGAAATACAAGAAGAACTCGGTGTGGGTATACAAATGCGTAGAGTGGTATATACCGAGACGTTTGTGCATCCACGAGGAAACGTGCCGCATGTGTTACTTGCGTATCATGCAACGCTGGTCAGTCCTGCAGAGGAGTTTCGTCCACATGATATTGAGATTGCTGAAATGAAGTGGATTGATAAAAACGACTTGCTGCACATATCGATGTTTCCGCAATACGTCCGAGCGCTCGAGGTATTTTTTAAGACACGGTGAGTATCTAAGATAGAAAAAGTAAACGCGGACAGAAAAACGAAGTGCCGCGCCAACGGTAGGTACGTTGGCGCGGCTTCGCTCGCAGAATCTGATATATCAACGTATCAGGCAAACACCTCCTCCGGTCGCGTCTCCCGACGGCATCGAAGAAAATGTTGCTTGACCGGCGATGATATCTCTGGGTCGGCCAGCGCGACATCAACTATCTGACGCAGATGCTCTGTCTGTCCAGCCAGATCCATTCGCATCCAGAGCGCGAGTGCAAGATATCCTCGCACACGGATGTTCGCGTCTGTCTCGACGATCTGCGCCATGAGTGGCACAAGTTCCTCAAGTGCTCGATCGGTGAGGCACAGTAGTAGTGCCGCGAGCTCGCGCAACCGAGCGTCGATGTTTTTGATGCCGACACACAGCGCCCAGTTGATAACGTCTGGGTCGTTTGCGGCTACGGCCGCGCGTGTGTCGACTACATCCCAGCGCTCGTGGCCATGTCTGGTCCGTACGGCAGCGATGAGTGTCGGCAGTAAATCGCTCATGTTGCCCCCTTGTGTTTTTTACGGTGCTAGCCGTAGCTACCGTAAGAGAAACATAATTGCACTGGTTTTGTCAAAGTGATTCTGTGGGAGGGTGTATTCGCAAGTGCCACTGGATTTTTCCATAATTTCGCGTAGCATGGGCACACGGGCATGTGGCGGAACTGGTATACGCGTACGTCTCAGAAGCGTATGGAGCAATCCTTGGGAGTTCGAGTCTCCCCATGCCCACTGTTGTTTTTTGCAAAGGTTGCTATACTTGTAGCATGACCGACCAAGATGTCGTCGCGCAGGCGATGGAGTTTGCAAACAAGGCCCACGAGGGCCAGGTCCGGCGTGATGCGCGGCAGGTGCCCTATATCACCCACGTCGCCGAGGTGGTCGAGCTGGTGCAACAGTCGGGTGGCACACAGCTAGAGATCGCCGGCGCGTGGCTGCACGACACAGTTGAGCACACCACAACAACGCTCGACGACATCAAAGCACTCTTTGGCGACGAGGTGTGGCAACTCATCAACGAACTCACCGACCCGGTCGAGTTTAAGGATTTGTCGGTGGCAGAGTGCAAGGACAAGCAGGCACTGCGGGTGCATGGGCAGAGTGCTTCTGCAAAGCGAGTCAAAATTGCAGATCAAATCTCCAATGTGCGGCTGGTGGGGAGTGGCGTCTTGCTCGACACCGACCCGCTCGAGAGCGTCGACTACATTGTTGGTGCCAAAAAAGTTGCTGATGCATGCGCCGGAGTGAGCCAACAACTCGAGAAACTATTTACCGAGGCGTTTGAGGCGGGGATGGGTCGCTATCGTCATATCTAACCCGTGCGTATGGAGCGGTACCACACTTTTTTTAGAGGGAAGCGCATCACGCTGATGGGCTTGGGGCTCCTGGGGCGTGGGGTGGGGGACGCGAAGTTTCTTGCTGAGTGTGGGGCACAGCTTATCGTGACCGACCTGAAGGCAGCGGACGAGCTCGAGTCGTCGCTGGAGCAGCTGCGACCGTTCCCGAATATCGTCCTCCGGCTCGGCCGGCACGTGCCAGAAGACTTTCAAGATCGCGACCTCATCATTAAAGCGGCGGGCGTGCCGCTCAACTCTCCCTATATTGAGGAGGCGAAAAAAAATAACATATCCGTGCGGATGAGCTCCGACCTCTTCGTCGAACTCGCGGGCATCCCCACGATCGGCATCACCGGCACCCGCGGCAAGTCGACCGTCACGCATCTGCTCGCGCACATTCTTAACCTGTCCGCCCGACAGGCGGGGAATGTTGGAATGAACGTATTGGTCGGCGGCAATGTGCGAGGCGTGTCATCGCTGGCGCTATTGCCCCAAGTGACGCCAGAGTCGGTCGCGGTCTTGGAGCTCGACTCCTGGCAGCTCCAAGGGTTTGGCGAGCATGGTCTTAGTCCCAACATCGCCGTCTTCACCACCTTCCTGCCCGACCATATGAACTACTACCGACAAGCTGCCACGTCTGACGACGAAGCGATGCGGCTCTATTTCGCCGACAAGGCGAACATCTTCATCAACCAAGACGAGAGCGACGTCTGCATCCTCGGCGAGCAGGTGGCGCCGTTCATTAAAGAGTACGGCTACCAGCAGAAGATCCGCTCGCAGGTAACGGTCGCGAGCGCGAAGAATCTCCCAAAAGGCGTCACGCTGAAGATCCTCGGCGAACACAATCGCTATAACGCCGGCCTCGCCGCGACTGCTGCGCTCGCCTTTGGCGTCGATAAAGAGGACATCAAGGCAGGCCTCGAATCCTTCACTGGCCTCCCCGGCCGCCTCGAATTCCTGCGCGAAGTGCATGGGGTCAAGATCTACAACGACAACAACTCCACCACCCCCGACGCGACCATCGCAGCACTGCGAGCCTTCGGCGAGCAGAAGAACGTCGTTTTAATTATGGGAGGCGCCGACAAAGGCCTCGACATGTCAGCCCTCGTAGAAGAGATCCCCAAACACTGCAAAAAAGTGATCCTGCTGGCTGGCACCGGCACCGACCGCATCCTCGACCAACTTCCCGAATCCTCCACCGTCGGTCGCCTCTCCGAAGCCGTCACCGAGGCCGTCAAAGCCGCCACCCCCGGCGACACAATACTCTTCTCCCCAGCCTTCGCCTCCTTCGGCCTCTTCACCAACGAATACGACCGAAACGACCAGTTCGTGGGGTTGGTGGGGAAGATTTAGCTTATGAACCCTCCCGATAAAACCGCAATTTCAGATTGGTTGAGAGAATCTTTCAGCTTCTCACGAGATGAATTTTCTTCTCCGATAACTTGGATTGATGGTGTCGGGGTTAGTCGTGTAAGAGATTTGCCAGACGGACTCGCGTCTTTATACAAAATAGGAATAAATGAAGAGGAGTTAAATAAAGACAGTAGCAGAAAGTTTCTCTCAATAAGCGTTAGTCACGGGAAGAAGATATTAGAAGGGATATCACTAGGTTCAGAATGGAATGTATCTGATCCCGTGGATTTTAATTGTCGGAATGAATTTTCTTTGGATATTCAGGATAAATCTCTTTTTCAGAAAGACAAAAAGATAAGCCCAGAAAAACTTCTTAAGATTCTAGAAGATCGACACATGCAGCCAACAAAGATTGCTGCCGGTTTCTTTCTTCGTTGCTACCTATGGTTTTGGCGTGTATTTCTGCCAAATTTCGTAAGGTGTTTAGATTTTTTACTGCTTGCAATTCTTTGGATTATTTCGGGGGAGACCCTCCAGAAAGATATTCTAAGTCGTTCATTTGACGGAATGCGTACCGAATCAGCGAGAGAGCGAATTCAGGAACAAACTGAATTTAGATTTAAGAACGTAAAAACGATGGATTTCTTTGGATATTACAAAGCACGGCAGTGGTCTGTAGTGTTCTATTGTCTTGCGCATCTTATTTTATTTGTTATTTTTTCTTATTACTCCATACACAATTCTGTGGTCGAAACACTTTTCGAGAATAATTTTACAGCCCTTTGTTATGTTGTTGTCTCTTTTGCAATCATTGAAACCCTTGTTCCCGAATTTCTAAAATATTCTATAAGGAAAACATCAAAGTTGTATGGCCGCATCTCCTTTATACGACTTAGTTTGTGGGATTAGAAGTCACCAGTTTCACCACTACAGTGATTAAAAGTATAAAAATAGAGTATGAATAAAGAAGAGATACAGACCATCCTAGACAACGCTATCGCGGAACGTGTTTTCCCGGGGGCGGTGGTGGGGATTTTGGGAAATGATGGAGGGCGGGAGATTATTTCGGCGGGGCGGTTTGAGTATGATGTCGATTCACACGAGGTGCAGGCGGAGACGGTGTATGATGTGGCTTCGATTACGAAGTCGGTGCCGGTGGGGTTGTTGGCTTTGCAGCTTATCGAGCAGGGGAGATTGTCGCTCGATGATCGGATTATTGACCTTTTGCCCGAGGTGACGACCACGGGCGCGGAGGTGGCGTTGGTGCGCCACCTGTTGACCTACTCGTATGTGTTGAAGAAGACCGAAGGATTTTCGTTCGAGCGAGCGAGCGCGCAGGATATTTTTAGGTTTCTTTTTTCGGGCGAGCTCGCGTTCGCTCCTGGGTCGCAGTATCAGTACAGCAACACGCCGTTTCTCCTGCTTGGGCTCATCATCGAGCGTCTCACGGGAGAGAAGTTGTATACGCTCGCGCGACAGAATATATTCGAGCCGCTTGCTATGCGGCGCGCGACGTTCGCGCCAGCTGAGTGGGCGAGTGTGCCGCCGACCGAGGTGACCTCGTGGCGGGGGAAGGTCCAAGGCGTGGTGCACGACGAGACGGCCTACATCTTACAGAGGGATGGGTTCGACGCTGGGTGCGCAGGGTTGTTCGCCTCGGCTGATGATATCTTGAACGTCGCGGAGATGGTCCTTGGTGACGGTGTGTTTCGAGGTGTGCGGATGTTTGAACCTCGGACGATCGCGCTGATGGAGGAGAACGCACTCGGTGCTATTGGTGCATGGTCGGGCATCGGCTGGGAGCTCAATACGCTACGGTTCATGGGGGAGCATGCGCACGAGCATATGATAGGCAAAACCGGCTTCACGGGCACGTGTGTCGTGATCGATCCAAGAAGTATGAAAGCGTTCGTACTGCTTTCCAACGCGACATTCCCCAAGCGTCCACCAAATGGCGATGCGATAAGTGCCGTGCGGCGTGCGGTCGCGGATGGTATATTTCGTCCATGATCGGCATCTTCGATTCTGGCTCGGGTGGATTGACGGTGCTGCGCAAACTGCGGGAGGTTTTGCCGCGTGCGGATGTTGTCTACTTTGGTGATATCGCCAACGCACCGTATGGGTCGAAGAGTCATGCCGAACTTTCGGCGCTGACGGTGCATGCTATCCAATTTTTGCAGTCGCGCGGGGCGACATCGATAGTGAGTGCTTGCAACAGTGTCTCGGCTTCGCTCGCTATTTCTTTGTTCGATATTTTTTCGCTCGCACCGACACAGCTGGTCGAGATGGTGGGGCCAACCGTCGTGCAGTTTCGCGACAGTGAGGCGCGGATACTCTTGTGTGCGACACCCGCGACCATTCAATCCGAGATCTACCAACAGGCGTTCCAGATGATAGGCAAGCATATCGCCGCGGTGCCACTGCCGGAGCTCGCGGGCGCTATCGAGTTTGGTGCATCACGCGAAGAGATTCGAAAGATCGTCCAGAACGGGTTCGAAGACCTACCGCTCTCCAGATTCGACGTACTCATCCTCGCGTGCACGCACTATCCGCTCGTGCGCGAAGTGTTCGAAGCACTCTGTGAGCCCGCTGGTGTCGTCGTCTATGACCCAGCCGAGGCGGTCGCCGCCCGCGCTCAAACACTCTTCGCCGACTCCGAGCAGGGGAGCGGCACGACGACATTCTGTATCACCAAGGACTCGCAGCCGTTTCGAAAACTGGTAGCGGAGCTGTTTCCGCATAGCCCCACTACGGTAGAAGTGGTACAGTAACCGCATGCGGGGGAAGAAGGTATACATGGTTGGGATTGGCGGCATTGGGATGTCGGCCTTGGCGCAGCTGTTTGCGGGGCAGGGCGCAGTGGTGCTTGGGTCAGATAGATCCGAGCAGCCAACGACCAAACTCTTGCGCGAGAAAGGCGTTGATGTGTTGATTGGCCACAGTGCCAGCCACGTGCCCGAGGATACTGATGTGCTGGTGTATAGCGACGCAGTGGTCGAGGGCTCGGATGGCTACGCCGAGCGCGTGCGCGGCCGCGAGCTTGGCGTGCCGGAGATGAACTACTTTGAGGCGCTGGGGCGTGCCGCCGAGGGCAAGCGTGTTGTGTCGGTGTCGGGCACCAATGGCAAGACAACGACGACCGCGATGATCGCCAAGATTTTGATCGACGCAGGGTGCGACCCAACCGTTGTGGTCGGCAGCATTGTCTCGGAGTGGGGGAGCAATTTTCGCCCCTCGACACACTCGGGGAAATCCCATTCAAAAACGGATTCAGAATCGTCACAAGATATTTTCGTAGTCGAGGCGTGCGAGTATCGCGCGCATTTTCTCAACTTCCACCCGGAGGTGTTTGTGATTACCAATATCGAGCTGGAGCATACTGATTACTACACCAGTTTGTCGCACATCGAGCAGACCTTTGGCGAGGCGATTGCCAACATGGTGCCGCAGGGGACGCTGGTTGCGAACACGCAGGATATCTCGGTCAAACGTGCGATTGCGTCTTGCCCTGAGGAACTCGAAGGGGGCGCAGACACGGGAAGGTCGGTGGTGGATTATACAAAAGAGCAGGTACCCGAGCTGCTCTTGCCGGGGGAGTTTAATCGCGACAATGCGCGTGCGGCAAAGGCAGCAGCGCAGACCATCGCTCCGCACATCGCCGAGGGGCGAATAGATGCGTCGCTCGCCACGTTCCGCGGTACGTGGCGTCGGTTCGAGTACAAAGGAGTGACCCGTGGTGGCGCGACGCTTTACGACGACTACGCGCATCATCCAACTGCGGTCGCCAAGACCATCGCTGCGGCGCGCGAAAAATTTCCCAACAAAAAAATTGCCGTCATCTTTCATCCACATCTCTACAGTCGCACGCGCGATTTGTGGGCGGGGTTTGTCGACGCGCTTGCCTCGGCCGACGAGGTGTATATCTTGCCGGTGTTTGCCGCGCGCGAGCAGCACGACCCAAGCGTCTCGGCCGAGGCGCTCGCTCAGGCGATTTCCAACCAGGGTACACCGGCGCGATCGCTCTCGGGGCTCGATGGCGCTGCCAATGTGCTCGCGTCGCTCTCATCCGACACGGTCGCCTTTACCATGGGCGCCGGCGATGTCTACCGCGCCAGTGAGCAGGCATTGCGAGAAAAATAACATACCATGACCAGTAACTCACTCGACACTGTATCGGGAAAACTCTCAATCGTCGCGACACCTATTGGCAACTTGGAGGATATCACGCTGCGCGCACTGCGGACACTCAAAGAGTGTGACGTAATTTATGCCGAGGATACACGGGTGATTGCAAAACTCTTGCAGCGCTACGAGATACAAAAACCGCTCCAGCGGCTCGACGCGGCGACCGAGGCAAAAAAAGTTGGCGAGGTGCTCGCGCGTCTCGATGCAGGCGAGCACGTGGTGTATGTCTCCGACGCAGGCACGCCCGGCGTCAGCGACCCGGGCGCTCGGTTGGTTGCTGCGGTTCGCGAGCGACTCACGAAAGATACCATTACCATAGAAGCCATCCCCGGGCCATCGGCACTAACCGCACTCTTGTCGATTGCGGGTGTCGACACGACCCAGTTTACCTTCCTGGGATTTTTGCCACACAAAAAAGGTCGGCAGACCGCGCTGCGCCGCATTGCCACAATGCTTGCTGAGGCGTCGGGGGGCATGCCGGTTGTGCTGTATGAGTCGCCGCATCGCATACTCAAACTTTTGTCGGAATTGCTCGACGCGTGCCCCGCATCTCGCATCACTCTCGGTCGCGAACTCACCAAGATGCATGAGGAAGTGTTGCAGGGGACACCAGAGGAGTTGATTGCGCTGCTCGAGGCAGACCCCAATCATCAGCGCGGCGAGTTTGTGGTGATTGTCGAGCCAGTGCACGAGTAATTTTTATAGTACGAGTGGTGTGGTATAGTGTCGCTATGTCAAAAGAGATGGGAGTTGTCGTGCTGGGCCTCTTGGTTGTCGTGACGCCGTACCTCGGTTTTCCCGGCGGCTGGCGCGAGACATTGCTGCTGCTTTCGGGGCTGGGCATCATGCTGCTGGGGTTTTTGCTGCGTGGCGAGCAGCTTTCGCGCACAGTCCGCACCACCGACCGCTTACCCTTTGCCGAGAACAACCGTACGGCACCCGAGGGGGAGCATAATGCATAATCATTTGCTACTGTTTCGCGCAATTCGCTACGGCACGCTGGTGCTCGTTGTTTTGTTTGGCACGCTCGCGGTGGTAACGATTGGTTACGCGTTCATTGGCGAGGATTCGGTATTGGCATCTGCACAAGGTGGTGTTGCTGTATCGCAAACAGCATCGGGTATCGTAGCTACAACGACACAAGCAACCGCCGCACCTGCACGTGCACTCGTCGCGCACATGTCGCCACCCGCATCCATCCGCGCAATATACATGTCGCAGTGCACGGCTGGCGCGCCGGCGATGCGCGCCGCGCTGGTGGATATGATCGAGAAGGGGAAGTTGAACGCGGTCGTGATCGACATCAAGGACTCCTCGGGCGGCATCTCCTTTCAAACCGATGATCCGGTGCTCGCGCCGTTTGTGTCCACGCACTGTGGTGCGAGCGACATGCCAGCGTTTATTGCCTCGCTCCACGCAAAAGGAATCTACGTGATTGGTCGGCTCACCACGTTTCAAGATCCGCTCTATGTCAAAGCGCACCCCGAGGTCGCGGTCAAAACAAAAGAGGGCGGCATCTGGAAGAATTATGCGGGGCTCGCGTTTGCCGACGCGGGTGCGCAACCGTTTTGGCTCTACGTCGCCGAGCTCGCACGCGTGTCGTACCGCGACATTGGGTTTGATGAAATCAATTTTGATTATATCCGCTTTCCGTCCGACGGCCCGCTTGCCGACGCCGACTACACCTTTGACCGCGGAGAAAGCAAGGTGCAGGTGCTCGAGGACTTCTTTCAGTATCTCGACCACGAGCTGCGCCCCGTCGCTGCGTCCTCGGCAGCGCAGGTGGACGTGTCGGTCGAGCCGGTGCTCTCGGCGGACATGTTTGGATTTGTTTCGTCGCACACCGACGACCTCGGCATCGGGCAGGTGCTCGAGCGCGCGCTGCCGTACTTCGACTTTGTCGACCCGATGGTCTACCCCTCCCACTACCCCAAAGGGTTTAATGGTTACGCGGATGTAAACGCGCATCCGTACGACATTGTCTATTCCCAACTTTCATCTGCAGTAAAGCGCACGGTTGCAGCCACCACTACAGAATCGTACCCAGCGTCAAAAATCCGCCCGTGGCTGCAGAGCTTCGATTGGCCGGTGCCCTACACGCCCGATATGGTCGCGGCGCAAATCAAAGCAACCAACGATGCCGGCATTTCCTCCTACCTCTTTTGGGACGCGGCAAACAAATATACATCACTCAAGACCGTCTTGGGGGAGTAGCACTCCCGCGCTGTTCCTATAAAAAGTCGAACACCCGATTCCCTGCGCAATTGCAGAGAACCGGGTGTGTGGTGGCGGATTAGGCGAGCAATGATAGTTCTGCATCCGTGTCACCGAGTTCCTCGATGCCCACAGAAATGTAGAGCGTTGTCTCAATTATCTTTGCAAAACTTGTGGCGTATGCCCGCAGTGTAAACAGTGTCCCCGCTCGCACAATGACACGGATTGTGAACTTGTACGGTGAAAGTGTAATTTCAGGGTCTGTAAAACCTCTACAGCGGAGCGTGTGCTGCAGCTCGTCGATTGCCGTAATCGGCGGATCCACAGAGGGATCAAATAATGCCAAGATGATAACATTTTTGCCGCTCAACTCAATACCAACTGGTGAAAATATCACACGGTTTGTATTTTTTTGGGGTGGTGTGTTTGTGTACTCGACGCGGATAACGTTACCTGCTGTATTCGTTACCACAAGTCGACCCATAGCACGCTCCTTTCCTGTATGTTTCCTTTTGTGTTTCGGCACTCCTGGATAGGCACTTCTATCTGTATAGTGCAGTAAGTGTCGATGTTTGTCAAACAGTATCCGCCGAGGTTAGGTGTAGTAACTTCGGCGGATTAGGGGAGCAGGGCTTGGAGTTCGTCGAGCGTGGCGGGACGCACGATGCTCGGGCGCTCGAGGGTTTGCTGTTTTGGTCCATACGCACACTGCGCATAGATGGGCGAGTCGCTAGTGAGCAGTGCTGGCAGCCAATCGCGGTCGGCGGGCATCATCTGGTCTAGCGGGAGCGCGTCGAGGGCAAACCACTCGGGCGCACCCATCTCGTCGCTCGCGCGTGCCTCGCCTTGCCACGGCGGGGAGATGAAGACGTACACACGGCAGGTAAAACACTCGCCATCGCTTTTCGTATTGTGAAAGTCGATGACTCCGCGCAGCGTGAGTGATGCTTGGTCGAGCGTGACGCCCCACTCCTCGAACGCCTCGCGCACCGCCGACTCGGCCGCGCTCTCGCCATCCTCGATGCCGCCTCCAACGCCGTTGTAGAGCCCGGCACCGATCTTCTTCTTTTTGATTCCGAGCGCTACACGCATCGGTATCTTTTCGCCAAGCACTCCGCCCGTCGCTTCCTGTACAGGAAACACGAGCGACGCACGCAGCAGCACTTTCTCCTCCGCGGTGTCTGTCATGGCATGAGTATACTCCTTCTGTTTTGGTTGAGAACCGTCTACTGGTAGCGTACCACTCACAGCACGGGGTGGTATACTGTCGCCATGGATAGTAAGCGAAAGGTTGTGGAGTATTATGACTACACGATACCTTTTTACAAAGTGTTTTGGCACAAAGGGACAAATGCGCTGCATTATGGGATATGGGATGAACATACTAAGACGCTACCCGAGGCACTTCTCAATACCAACAAGGTCATGGCAGACACTGCGCGTATTCAACTGGGGGATATGGTTCTTGATGCGGGGTGTGGAGTTGGTGGGAGTGCGTTGTGGCTCGCAAAGCATCGTGGTGCGCACGTCGTTGGTATTACGATATCTGAAAAGCAGAAAGATAAGGCAAACACGTATGCGCAGCGACCAGGGTTGCAGGACAAAACAGAGTTTTTTGTGCGGGATTTCAACAACACTGGTTTTGCAGATGCTACGTTTGATGTTGTTTGGGCGATTGAAAGTGTCTGCCATGCGGAGCGCAAAGCAGATTTCCTCAACGAAGCATTTCGTATACTCAAGCCGGGTGGGCGGATAATTGTTGGGGATGGTTTTCTGCGTCGCACACCAGGTGCCGACCGAGAGATGCGTATCTATCAAGAGTTTTGCCAAGGTTTTGCGTTGGATAATCTGGCAACTGTAGATAGTTTCTCTTTGGACATGCACCGTGCTGGATTTATGCGGATAGAGATGCACGACATGACCGCACGCATAGCAAAACCGCGGCATATATGCATCGACTCAGCAAGCACTGGATGTGGCTCAATAAGACGTTTCGATTCTTTCGTCTCATCCCGCAACTGATGGTAGATAATATGCAAACTGCCAATGTGCAGCAAGAATTTTTTGCCACCACGGGCATCTATGCTATTTGGTATGCAGAGAAGCTGTAGTGGTGTGGTGGTGCTATACTATCTCTAATGCACGAGGATCCGGACAAGATAACCTATTTTGCGCAGACCAACTCGCGGGGGAAGGAGACCCCGTTTGGGATCAAGCGCCGCGACCGGGCAAAGCACATGTACGTGATCGGCAAGACAGGCATGGGCAAGTCGACCATGCTCGAGAACATGGCGATTCAGGATATCCGCAACGGCGAGGGGATGGCGTTTATCGACCCGCACGGCTCGACCGCTGATCGCATCTTGGAGTACGTGCCCGAGCATCGCATCAAAGATGTTGTCTACTTTGCGCCGTTTGACATGGACTACCCCGTCGCATTTAACGTGATGGAGGACGTCGGCTACGACAAGCGGCACTTGGTCGTGTCGGGGTTGCTCTCGGCATTTCGCAAGATCTGGGTCGACGCGTGGAGCGCGCGCATGGAGTACATTTTGTCCAACGTGCTACTCGCGCTCTTGGAGTATCCGGGCGCGACCTTGCTTGATGTCAACCGGATGCTGGTGCAAAAACCATTTCGCAAGAAAGTGGTCGAGAATATCACCGACCCAATCGTCAAAAGTTTTTGGGTCGATGAGTTTGCCAACTATACCGACCGCTACACCCAAGACGCGACGCCCGCTATTCAAAACAAAGTGGGGCAGTTTACGAGCAACCCACTCATCCGCAACATTGTCGGCCAAGCCAAGTCGTCGTTTGATATCCGGCAGATGATGGATGACAAAAAGATTTTTGTGATGAACCTCTCTAAAGGGCGCGTGGGGGAGACCAACGCGACGCTCTTGGGTTCGATGTTGGTGACCAAGATTTATTTGGCGGCAATGTCGCGCGCGGATGTGTCAGCGACGACACTCGCGTCGTTGCCAAACTTCTACTTCTACGTGGACGAGTTTCAAAACTTTGCCAACGAGTCGTTCTCTGACATCTTGTCCGAGGCGCGCAAATATAAATTAAATTTGCTGATTGCGCACCAGTATGTCGAGCAGATGGAGGAGGAGGTGCGCGACGCGGTGTTTGGCAACGTGGGCACGACGGTCGCATTTCGCGTTGGGCCATTTGATGCCGAAGTATTGGAGACCGTCTTTACACCGCAGTTTACACAGACCGACTTGGTCAACTTGGGCATTGCACAAATTTATCTCAGTTTGATGATCGATGGTGTTGGCTCACCTCCCTTTTCTGCAACAACACTGCCACCCTTTGACCCATTGCCGCGTAGTTTCTTTAAAGAGGCGCTGGCGTCGTCACGCGAGCAGTTTGCTAAACCACGCGAGGTGGTGGAGAAAATCATCACCGATTGGCAGGCGCTTGAGGCGACACCACCCAAACAGCCCGCACCTGCCGCGAGCGCTGCAGCAAAAACAGTATCTGCAACGAGTACGGCACCCAAGGCGGTCGCTCCTGTGCAGACAGCTGCGCCGAAGCCAGTCACTCCCGTTCGCCCTGCGTGGGCGCAGTCGTCACCACGGCCAGCGCCCGCACAACCACCACGTTTCACTTCTGTTGCGAATACGACAGCGCACACGCCAGTCACTTCCGCGCCGTCTCTTTCTCAACAGGAACCAAAACCAACACCGGTGCCGCTACCTGCCGCCCCTGCTCGCCCCTATACACCACCTGCTCCGCGTGCAACACCTGCCTCACGCCCGCCAGTGCCCGCATACAAACCGCCTGCGGCAGCCGAGCCCGTGCGCCCGCCGCTTGACGGCGCGACCAGTTTGCGCGAGGCGATTGCAAAAGCAACCAGTGCAAAACAAGATGCAGCACCCGAGGATGTGTCGTCACCATCCGCGGATCCTGCGCCAACACAACCGGCTACTGCTCCTGCGGCGCCAGTAGTAAACCTCAAAGATGCGCTCACCCGAGCGACCGCTCATGCGAAGACAGCATCCGAGGATATCCACCATGCCGAGGCGGCCGCAGGATTGCCGGAGGATGTACTGCGCGATATGCTCAAGGTTGACGAAGGTGCGATACGCGACGATGCAACGGCGAATATTTTATAGTAGCGTTTTTCTTCTCCTCTTTTTTGCCGCGACGCCGACACGCGCATTTGCTGCGCTCCAGATCACCGAGGTGATGTACGACCCGCCGGGCAGTAGTGCGCAGTGGGTCGAGTTGTACAACTCGGGCAGCACGCCGGTCACGATGACCGCAGGCACCAAGGGGTGGCGCGTCGATGATGGGGGTTCATCAAAGCATGTGCTGGTCGACCCGGCCGCGACAAGCAATGGTGGCGGGCGCGGGTCGCTCACGATTGCGCCGCAGACATTTGCAATCATCACCAACGACCCTGCGGGGTTTATCACCCAGTATGGCGGCTCGTACTCGGTAATTAAGTCCGCCATTAGTCCAAACCAAACAACGGGCGCGACGATTGCGTTGCTCGACGACCTCGGCGCAACAGTCGACTCGATTACCTACACGACCGCGATGGGCGGGAAGAACGACGGCAACTCGCTACATCGGTTGAGCAGTGGGACATTGGTTGCTGCAGCGCCCGACCCAGGTGTCAACACCGGCTCGTACACTGCGTCTCCTGTTCAAAATACAAATAGTACGGACACGACACAGAGTGCTGGTGGTACGACTGACACGAGCTCGTCGAATGGTGTGTTGTCTGACACTGCTGCGCAATCATCCTCTGCAAGTGGTGGCAGCGCTCCGGTGCCACTCGCGCCGCGTATTGCTGCGCCCAGTATTGTCACTGTTGGTGCCGGATCCTTTTTTACCGGCACGGCGCTGACGGCAAAAGGCGCGCTTGTTCCCAATGCTCGATACATCTGGAACTTTGGTGATGGCGCGACCGCCGAGGGGCAGAATGTCTTTCATACCTACCCCTACCCAGGTACCTACGCAGTGGTGCTCACGGTCGCGGCAGACACCGCATCTGGTATTGCGCAGCAGCGGGTGCAGGCGGTGCCGGCACAAGTGGGGATGTTGGTGGAGCCCGATGGTTCGCTGGTGTTGAGTAATCAATCATCGCAGGATTTGAATGTTGGTTTGTGGAGCGTCTCATCTGCGTCGAGCACGTTTGTGATCCCCAAGGATACGATTTTGCTCGGGACACAGAGCGTGCACTTTTCTGTTGTTGTACTCGGGATGCGCGTGGGCGCGGATGCATTGCTGCGCTATCCCAACAATATGCTCGCCGCGAGCGCTGCATCGGATGTGTCTCCAGCCGTGGCGCGAGCTGCGGCTGGTGCTGGAGTTGTCTCATCAAATGCGGCGGGTACGCTCGTGTCGAGTAATCCATTAGCAAGCAGAGCGCCGGTGCGTGTCGTATCGGCTTCCACGCCAGTAGCGAGTCCTGCTGTGGCTGCGTCGCAACCAGTTGCTGCTGTGGCGACTAATCCAGCTCATCCATCTGCGCATGAGCAACTTGCGTCGGTCGCGGCGAGCGGATTCTCGCTCCCGCTGTGGGAGTCGCTTGCCGGGTTGTTGGTACTGGTGGCGGGTGGTGTTGCTGCATCGTTCTTCCTGCGGGCGGGGCATACTACCTCCGCGGTTGTTAACCAGTACGAAACTTACAGCGCTGCCAGCGAGTTTGAGATAGAGTAGCATCCGCGGTACAGTGGTGTGGATATGGCAACACAGACAATCGTAGTCACCGGTGGTGCGGGGTTTATCGGCTCGCATCTGTGCGAGCGTCTTGCCGCGTTGGGGCACCGGGTTATCTCGCTCGACAACTACTTTACCGGCGTGCGCGACAACCATGTTGCTGGGGTCGACTACCGCGAGGGGCATACCAAAGATATCCAAACGTACGTGCCCGAGCAGGTCGACTTGGTTTACCATCTGGGCGAATATTCGCGCACCGAAATTAGTTTGACCGAGCCCGCGCTCGTGTGGGATTTAAATACAGTTGGCACGTTTGGCGTGCTGGAGTTTTGGCGCGCGCAAAACAGCATATCGCAGCACCATTGCAAACTGGTCTACGCGGGATCATCGACCAAGTTTGCCGACGGCGGCATGGGTCGCGACCAAAGTCCCTACGCGTGGACAAAAGCGAGCAACACCGAGTTGGTGCGCAACTATGCTGCGTGGTACCAGCTCCCGTACGCAATCACCTACTTCTACAATGTCTACGGCCCGGGCGAGCGCTCCGGCTCCTACGGCACCGTCATCGAAATCTTTCGGCAAAAGATGCTCAGGGGTGAGCCACTAACCATCACGTCGCCGGGCACGCAAAAGCGAAACTTCACTCATGTGGATGATATTGTGGACGGGTTGCTGCTGGTGGGGGGAAAAGGTGTGGGCGACGAGTTTGGGTTAGGGGCAGAGGAGTCGTACTCCATTCTCGATGTTGCGCAGTTGTTTGGTGGTGCCATTGAGATGCGCCCCGAGGCGGCAGGCAACCGCATGACCGCGGTGCTCGACGCTACAAAAGCGCATGCGATTGGTTGGTATGCAACAAAAAAACTTGCCGACTATATCAACACTGTTACCCGATGAAAAAAATTCTTATCTTTTCGCTCGCGTACTATCCGCATGTTGGCGGCGCTGAAGTGGCGATTAAAGAAATCACCAATCGCATCGCGCCCAGCGACATCGAGTTTCATATGGTGACGATGCGCTTCTCGCGCAGTGATGCACGCGAGGAGCAGGTAGGCAATGTGCATGTGCATCGTGTTGGTGGTGGGAGTTCGTATCTCTCTAAAATTCTTTTCATCTCGCGTGCTGCATTCGCAGCACGTCGTTTGCATACGGTAGAAAAGTTCGACGGCGCGTGGGCGATGATGTCGTACATGACTCTTCCCATTACGCTCTTGCGTATGTTGGGTGTGTCGCTCCCATACGTGCTCACCCTACAGGAGGGCGATCCATTCGAACACGTGTTTGGTCGCTGGTATATCAAATTGTTTTCGCCAATCCTACGAGCAGGGTTTCGCCACGCGAGCGTGGTGCAAACAATCTCCGCATTTCTTGCGGGGTGGGCGCGACAAGGCGGCTACCATGGCGAGGTGGTAGTCGTGCCAAACGGCGTCGATGTTTCGCGGTTTGCGATTGTTCCCAATACTGTCGACCAAAAAGCGTTACAACAAAAACTTGGTAAAAAAGATGGTGAAGTGTGGCTCGTTACATCATCACGGCTTGTCCACAAAAACGCAGTTGATGATGTAATCCGAATGCTCGATACAAAGGTGTCAGGAACCTTTTTCGACCACACGCACTTTCTCGTGCTTGGCGGCGGGCCGGACGAGCAGATGTTGAAAGAGCTTGCACGCGAGCTTGGTGTTGCCGAGCGTGTGCATTTTGCTGGCTACGTGAGCCACGACCAGTTGCCTGCGCTCTTGCATGTGTGCGACATCTTTATCCGCCCCAGCCGCTCCGAGGGGATGGGCAACTCATTTATCGAGGCGATGGCGGTGGGGCTGCCAGTCATTGCGACGCAAGAGGGTGGCATCGCCGATTTTCTTTTTGATGTAAAACGCAATCCAGGAGTGCCAACGACTGGCTGGGCAGTCGACAAAAACTCGCCCGAGCAAATCGCCGACGCCGTGCGAGACATCACTAACCCCGACCATGTTGAGCAAGTGCAAAATGTCATCGCCACTGCAAAAAAAATGGTGGAAGAAAAATACGACTGGAATACGATTGCAAAAGAGATGCACGAGCAGGTGTTTGCTAAAGTGGTATAGTGCCAATATGGGGAAAAGTGGAGACAAGCTGATTGACCGCGCACTACAAATTGCGCTCCGGGCGCATGCGGGGCAGCTGCGCAAGGCGGGGGACATTCCGTATGTCGAGCACCCGGTGATGGTCGCACTCAAATTGGCGAAGTACGGGTTCGGGAGCGAAGTGATTGCGGCTGCGCTGGTGCACGACGTGCTCGAGGATACCGATTTTCCCGAGAGTGATCTGCGCATGCAGCTTGGCGACGAGGTGCTGGCGATTGTACTGGCAGTGACCGAAGACAAAACGCTCCCTTGGGAGGAGCGGATGCGGGGCTACATCGAGCAGGTGCGATTGGGTTCGGTCGAGGCAAAGGCCGTGTCGTTGGCAGATAAAATACACAACACCGAGAGTTTGATCCGCGCACATCACGACATTGGTGCCGATGTGTGGAAATTGTTTAGCCGCGGCAAAGCGCGCCGTGTGCGCTTTAACGAGGAGATGCTCGCGATGCTTACTGACACCTGGCAGCACCCGATACTGGCCGAGTATGCAGCGCTCATCGAGCAGCTGCGCGCGTTGGCGGAGTAACCGGTAGCGCCTGGGCGCAGTTGCAGTAGAATACAAAGGTATGCGGATTTTACTTGCGACGCCCCTGTACCCGCCCGAGATTGGTGGGCCCGCGACGCACGCCCAGTTTGTCGCGTCGGAGTTGCCCCGGCGGGCGCACGTGGTCGAGGTGTTGCCGTTTGCGCGGGTGCGCCGCTACCCAAAAGTGTTGCGGCATCTCGCTTATTTTTTGTTGGTGCTCTGGCGTGGGTGGGGGTGTGATGTGGTGTACGCGCTCGACCCGGTGTCGGTCGGCTTGCCGGCATCACTCGCGGCATTTTTCTTGCGCAAGCGATTTGTGTTGCGCGTCGCAGGCGACTATGCGTGGGAGCAAGGCGTTGGTCGCTTTGGTGTCACCGAAAACCTCGACCAATTTTTAGTGAGCGTCAAAACCTACCCTTGGCCGGTGCGATTGTTTATGCTTATTGAGCGGTGTGTTGCATCGCGTGCCGAGCGCGTGGTGGTGCCGAGCAACTATTTTAAATCGGTGATTATGCGATGGGGTGTCG
Source organism: Candidatus Adlerbacteria bacterium (assembly GCA_903819895.1). Taxonomy (GTDB): domain Bacteria; phylum Patescibacteriota; class Minisyncoccia; order Phycocordibacterales; family SBAW01; genus GWA1-54-10. The sequence goes on along the minus strand of CAIJFH010000010.1, from coordinate 18,697 downwards.
CCCCAGGGCGGATTATTGTTATTTACAGCACACTGGAGCCGATCGAGCCGTTCACCAAAGAGGCGGCCCGCGCGATGCTTGGTGTTGGCGCAGGCCCGTTGATTGTAAGTGCGGGACGTTTGGTTAAATGGAAAGGGCTGCTCGCGCTCCTCGATGCTTTTGTGCTGGTGCTGCGCGAGTTCCCCAACGCACAGCTGCGCATCGCCGGCAGTGGTCCCGAGCGCGCAGCGATTGAGCAAAAAATTGCAGCACTCAACCTGGGCGCCAGTGTCTTGTTGGAGGGTCAGGTGCCGCAGCACGAGCTGCATACGCGCGTTGCAGCCGCAGACGTGTTTGTGCTCAATACGCACTACGAGGCGTTGTCGCATCAATTAATCGAAGTGATGCAAATTGGTACACCCATTGTCACGACACCGGTTGGTGGCAATGTTGAGCTGCTTGCGCACGAGACGAGTGGTTTGCTGTGTGCTCCCGATGATGTGCCCGCACTTGCGGCGAGCATGCTCCGCTTTTTGCAGGACAAGCGGTTTGCAACACGGATGCGGCGTGGTGCATGGCAGGCGCTCGCGCCGTTTGATCCGGCATTCTCGCTCGCGGCGTTGGACGAACTTTTTTTACCGGTGTCCCGCGCGTCACAGCCGCCGGTTGAGGTGGTGCCACCAACCACAACGGGGCTGCGGGTGTTGATGCTTTCGGGTGATGCACAGGCGCTGTCGCCCGACAGCGGGGTGCATCGTCGCTTGCTGCTGCAGGCGCAGGAGGTGGGGTGGCTCGAGGTGTATGTGCGCGGCTCGTCGCGCGAGGTGCTGCTCGGCTCGCACGGCATCATTCGCGGATTCCAGGGCTCCAAGGTGGCGGTCGCACGGCGGATGTATCGACGCGCTCGCGCACTGCGCCCCGATGTGGTGACGGCGCAAGACCCGTTCTTTCTCGGGCTTGTCGCGTGGCACATTGCGCGCCGTGTGGGTGCGGCGCTCCAGCTGCAAATCCACACCGACCTCTTTGCGTCCGAGTATCAACAGCGCCACCGACTCAACGTGCGGCTCGCGCGTTTTTTGTTGCCACGCGCGCGCGGCGTACGTGTGGTGTCCGAGCAGATTGCAAACGCGGTCTCTACTCTCGCGCCGAGTGCGCGGGTGTCGGTGTTGCCGATATGCATCGATGTGTCAGCGATACAGTCAGCGCCGCCATCAAAATTATTTGATGCGTACAAAAAAATAAAAACACGCATTCTCATTGCGGCACGTTTAGAGAAAGAGAAGCGTATCGATGATATACTGCGCCTATTGGTGCCGCTTCTGCGCGCGCAGCCGGGTGTCGGGGTGTTTATCGCTGGCGACGGGTCACAAAAAGTGGCGTTACAAGCACTCGCGGCAGCGCTGGGGATTGTCGACCGTGTGGTGTTTCTCGGCTTTCGGCATGATGTGTATTCGCTCTACAAATCGGCCGACCTAGTGATTGCTGCCACCGCTGTGTACGAAGGGTACGGCGCGTCGACCGTTGAGGCACTGTGTGCTGGCGCGCCCGTGTTGTCGCTTGATGTGGGCATTGCCAAGCGGGCAGGGGCGACCATCTACACGCCCGAGACATTTCTTGCATTGGCACAAGGTATACTAACCCAGCACACACGCGGCGCGCTCGCGATGCCACTTTTGTCGCCCGAGCAGTGGGCGGCGTCCTGGCGCGATGGTATCGAGGTGTGCGCTGCACCTGCAACTCGTTCAACATAAATACCAACTGCACCTATGCGTCTTCTTATCTGTACACAAACCGTTGACCATATCGACCCGATACTCGGTTTTTTTCATCGATGGATAGTTGAGTTTGCCGCACACTACGAGCAGGTGTCAGTAATCTGCCTCGAGGAAGGCCGACACACACTGCCCAGCAATGTGCGCGTCTATTCGCTTGGCAAAGAGCAGGGCGCGGTGTCTCGTCTCCAGTATGCACTGCGTTTTTGGCGGCTACTCTGGCAGCTGCGCGGGCAGTATGACACCGTGTTTGTGCATATGAATCCGGAGTATCTCATCCTTGGCGGCGCGTGGTGGCGCATTGCACACAAAAAAGTTGCGCTGTGGTATACACACAAGAGCGTCAACCTGCGGCTGCGGGTTGCTGCACTGTTTGCGCATATTATTTTTACTGCGTCGAAAGAGAGCTTTCGTCTTTCAAGTAACAAGGTGCACGTAGTGGGGCACGGCATCGACACCGATTTTTTTTCGCCCGACACCTCCGTGTTGCGCACTAACACCGTATTGTCGGTGGGGCGATTGTCGCCGACGAAGCGGCACGACTTGGTGATCCGCGCTGCGGCGCTTAGTGGGCAAACGGTGCGCATCATCGGCGATGGGCCAGAGCGCGGGCGACTGGAGCAGTTGGCGCGCCAGTTGGGTGTCGCAGCGCGCATCCAATTTCTCGGCGGGCTCACGCAGGAGCTGCTGCGCTATGAGTATCGCAGCGCGCAGGTGTTGGTGCACACCAGCGAGACCGGCAGCGTCGACAAAGTGGTGCTCGAGGCGCTCGCATGCGGGCTACCCGTTGTCAGCACCAGCACATCGCTTGGTGACGTGCCCGTGGTGGTGGTCGATGCAACTCCCGAGGAGATTGCCAAAGCACTCGTGGTGCCGCACACGGTTGATGCGTCATATGTGCGCACTCGCCACTCGCTCGCCGCACTGGTGTCCCAGCTTGTGTCGCTGTTGGCAGCGCAATAAAAGATTGGTATCGTTGAGTTGTTGTGGAACCGCACCTTACTTTTTTTGTCGACCCGGCATGGCGGCGTGTGGGCCAACATATCCCGCTCCTGTACCCCTTTTGGGGCAATGCGCAGAGTAGCAACACGCCGTTTTATAAAACACTGTTTGATCAGTATTCGTTTGATACACGCTACTACCGCATCACCGATAATCCAGAGCATGCAGACATGGTGCTCTTGCCCTATGGACATCGACTAACGCTGCTCCAGTTTCCCGATCTACTCACCACGTGTGCAGTTGTTGCCGAGCAGTTGCATCTGCCCTTGCTCATCGATGGCACGGGCGACATCGAGTGCTCGGTCGACCTACCAAACACGCTGGTGTTGCGCTACGGTGGCTATCGGTTTGAGAAAAAAGACAACGAGATCCACATCCCGCTCTATGCGGATGATTTGCTCGAGCGCTACGCGGGTGGGGTATGGTCGCCGCGCCACAAGAGCGCTGGCGATATCCCGACTGTGGGGTTTGCGGGCTGGGGCGCATTGTCCATGATGCAAACGGTGCGCGCGTTCGTCAAAGAAATTCCTGATCGATTGCGCAGCGTTTTTGATTATCGTTACCACGCAAAAAAGAAAGGCGTCTTTTTTCGTGCGGCGGCCATTGCAGCGCTGGAGCACTCACCAATTGTCAAAGCAAACATCGTGCGTCGTCGTGGATACTCGGGGCACACCGGCACAGCGGATGCGTCGCCCGAGCAACTACGTCGCGAGTTTGTCGACAACTTGTTGGGGAGTGACTATTGCCTCGATGTGCGAGGTGATGCAAACGCATCCATTCGCCTTTTTGAAATTACGTCGCTCGGGCGCATCCCGGTGATTGTGGATACTGAGCGCAACTTTCCTTTTTCTGATGCGTTGGATTACGCAACGTTTTCGTTGCGGGTCGATATGCGAGACGTCAACCAGTTGCCGGAGCGCATCGCGGCGTTCCATGCGTCGCTCACCGACGAGCAGTTTGTAGAGATGCAACGCGCCGCGCGCGCGGCGTTTGAGCAGTACTTTTGTGTCGAGGCAATCACGCGACATCTGATGCGTGCAATCGCCGAGCGTCTACCTGCTACTGCGCCAAGTGATACACCACAACGGTAGGCCCAAGTGCAGCGTGCGAAAGTAGGTCGCTCAGCGGCACGCGGAAGTTGCTGTCGGCAATCGAGAACGCGCTGCCAAACCCCTGCCATGTCGCCACTGGGGTCGCGGTTTTGATGAGTGTGGCAAACCCGGCACGCTGTGCGGGTGTCATCTCGATACCTGGCTCATACAGCAGGTAGGTGTAGTGGTGTGTTGCCGCATAGGCGGGGAGCGTTGCAAAAAACGCATCGTTGGAAAATGCATGCAGGTTGAGTGCGTATGGTGAGGTGCGTCCAAGCGTGCTGTCTGCCGAGTCAACCTGGCGCACCGCGCCGGGGTCGAGTGCGCGCAACTCGGCGACTGCGGAGGGTGTTGTGGGGAGCCGAGTGAGACGAGCATAGACAATCACTTTGTCGGTGGGGGTGAGCGTGTGGAGCAGCCAGGTGCGTGCTTGTGCCCGTGTGTCGTTCTCGACCGCAAGTGTTGCAACGCGCAGCGATATCGCGAGTGGTAGACACAGGAGCAGTATCGCGACCCAGAGCCCCAACTTTTGTCGCGCAAAAACACTCACGGCGTAGCCACCTGCCAGCGCATAGATAGGCACGAGCGGCAGCACAAAGCGTGGCTGAATGTGCGTGAGAAAATAAAAGAGCACAACGTAGGTGAGAAAAAATCCACCAAGAAAGAATGCGTGCCGACGCTGGTCGCGCCACAACAGCGCGAGCCCAATACCAAACAAGCCAATCAGTACCGGCTCGATACTTGCTTGGGTCGCCAGCGCAGCCAGAGGGCTCAGGAGCACAGCGACCATTGTTTTGCCGCTGAGAAAGAGCGCGCCAAAGAGATAGTTGTTGCTGTTGGGGTAGAGCAGTGTGGGGAGTGGCGCCAGCACGGCAAGTGTGATCGCGCCTGCCCACACCAAACGGTCGCGCACCAGGTCGCGCAGCCGCCAATCGCTCTCGAACACAAACCAAAACAGTATCGGCAGCGTTGCAAAAATTACAATGGTCGAGATGCCAACGCCTGCGCCAACCGCTGTGCACGAGTACAAGATGCGTCGATTGCGCGGCAGCCACTCGCGGGTCATGAGGTAGAACACCAACAGAAAGAAGAATGACACTGGCATCCAGTGTCGCCCCACCATCGACAAACTTTCGTGGAGGACGCTGGTTGCCAAAAGAAATGCGCTCGCTGCCGCCGCAGTGCGCGATGTAAAGAGTGATTGTGCGATGCGATACACAAAATATACCGACAGGGTGCCCAAGAGGACACTCCCCACGCGCGCCACCAAAAAGAATGGCGACAAATCGGCAAGCAAGCGTGCCTCAAGGAGCGCTGTCGGGACATGCCACAGGAGCGCTGCGCCGCCGATGATAATCGTGAAAGGGATGAGGTAGAGGTAGGAGAGGTAGGGCGGGTAGTAGAGAATTTTTTTAAACACCGCTAGGTGGAATGCGGGGATAAGGGTGTGCAGCTGAAGCATCTGCAATGCGCCCAAGACAAACGGTGGTTCGTCAGCAACCACGGTGAGCGGCAGGCCGTAGCAGATGCCAACAATGCGCAGCAGGAACGCGCCGCAGATAATCCACCACAGCCACGGGTCTTGCTGGTATGAGTCGCGCAACCGCGCACCGAGCCGAAAAAATCGTTCCATACGTACGTTTCCGGCAGTATACGCTACTCGTTCATGGTTGGGTAGAGCAACTATTGTCCGTCTTGCTAAATCTGCTACAGTTGCCGCCGGACATGGTGCTGGCACGGGGTAACGACAGCAATGTGCTGGGTGTTGCACGACCATCCACGCCTCTGCGCAATGAGGTGCATGAGGCAGACGGAGTACAGCCCGTGCAGATAACCATTGTCTACCAATCCCACTTTAAGCCAGTACCGTTCGGGACTGACCGACTGGTGGTCAGAGTCGACAGGGCGCCTCTCCTTTACCGTCGTTATGTGGTTGAGGATGAACTTGCCTTTGAGCGAGGGCGACTGGTTCGTCGTTGGGAGGACGGGGAGCTCAATGCTGAGCTTGCCGAACTTCTGGGGCGAGTCGACCCCTTTGCGTCGACCGTTGTTGTTCGGGAGGTTGTCCGGACAACACTACCGATACGTACGGGGATATACCCGGCGTAAGTGGGATGGGTACGAGCCACACTTGACCGCTTCTGCTGGCAACAGAGCGGTCTTTTTTTTTGTTGTACACACTGTCACACTTCTGATACACTACATATATATGGCAACCAGCAAGAAACGCATCAATATTAGTATCTCGAAGGATATCGACGTGGCGCTTGGGCGGCTTGCAAAGCGCGACCAAGTACCGCAGGCGACTAAGGCGGAGCATCTGCTGCGCCTTGCTCTGGAGTTAGAGGAAGATCAAGTACTCAACGAGATTGCTCGCAAGCGAGAGAGTGTAAAGAGTACAGTGTTTGTGTCACACGCATCCGCATGGCGCTAGCATTTACCGTTGTCTATCACAACCTGGTCGTTGCGGAGGATATTCCCGCGCTTACTTCAGCGTGGCGAGATGCGATACTCACCGCGATTGAGGAAAAACTCATGACGCACCCGGATGTGTATGGCAAGCCCCTGCGCCGCTCGCTCAAAGGGTATCGCAAGTTGCGCGTCGGTGATTATCGCGCCGTCTTTCGTATCAGTGGCATAACCATTTTCATAATCGCCATTCTCCATCGCTCGGTGGTGTATCGCCAACTCAAGCGACGCTTGCAGTAATACGGAGGTCCGTCCTTCGTACCAAGGACAGTCCTTGGTGTTCTGTAGTTACACTTCTGTGCGGTACGTTCCCTTTAGAATCTCAAACGACACCGCATCTTTTTCTTGCATCACGTTCTCGGCAACTTTCTCAAACAGGGTACCTTCCTCTCGTGCGATGGCGTCGAGCAGGTCGGGATGCCCGAGATCTTCAGAGAAGCCGATGAGAATATGCCCATTTGGTTGGAGATACTTTTTTGCACTGGCGAGAAACTTACGTGTTGCGCGGTAGCCGGGGTCAAACAGCTGCGTATCGCGCAGGTCGATCTTTGCGCCCGGGTCGAGGAATCCAAACGGCAGCGACCAAAAGATAGTGTCAAACTTTTTGTCTTGTGGCACCGCGTCGAGTACATCACCATTGAATACGTCGACACGATCACTCAGTCCGAGTCGCTCGGCATTTTGTCGTGTTGTCTCGCTTGCAAACGGATTGATGTCGGTTGCAGTGATATGTATATCGGGGTTGGCGAGCGCGACCAAGCAACTAATTACGCCCGCACCGCAACCAATCTCACAAAAGTCCTTTTGATCTTTTACATACTTGCGCACAAACTCTGCAAACCATCGCGTCGACGGGAAGTGCCCAGGGTTGAACACCGCAGGGTGTACCAAAAACTCACGACTGTCGATAGCTACTGACGCCCAGTCATCTGCCTTGTGTTGTTGCAGAAATGTCCGCGATTGCTCGACGCCCGCCTCCTTTGGGTCGTCAAAGCGTAGCAGTTGCTGCAAGTAGGTTTTGGTTTTTTCGATATCGAGTGTCCCATCGGTCTTAAGTTTTGTCTCTGCGTCGATAGAGAAGTTGATGCGATAGTGCCGCCGGAGTTCAAAGTAGGTGTCGAGGTCGTCTGGTCCGAAGCCGCCAAAAATGGCAATGTCGTTCATGCCGTAGCCAAGCAACGTATCTATCTTTTGCATCAAACTTTCTTTGGACTCACGCAACCCAGTGCCTTTGCTGTTGTCGAGCAAGACGAACGCCTTGTTGTTGGTGATGGTGTCACGAAACTCTTTGCTGTGTACGAGCGAAAAGTTTTCATCCCACAGCGGTATGTCGGCGAGAAATGTCTCACAGGCAGCGGTAATGGTCTTGGTATCCTTTGGCGTGACATCGTTTGTCTGAAGATATGTAACAAATGGCATCACATTGTGGATAGTTTGCACATCCTCTGTCGGGTTTGGCGACGTAGCAAAAGAGAAATGCAGGATTGGCACAAATCCTTCGTAGAATCCGCAGGTCTCGAAGATTGCTCGTATCTTTTCAATCGCTGCCGCATCGGCGAGTGTCTCATGGTTTGCGGCAACACCAACACAAATCTTGAGCAGTGGGTCACGTTTCTTGTTCTGTAAGTATTCGCCAATGTGCTGCACCTGCTCGACGGTGTCGGCATGGAATTGGTAGAAGTAGTAGCTGACTTCGTTGTTAAAGAAATGTTTAAACTTGTCGCGCTTTGCGTCGAAATACGGTTTGTTGTACTCGTTGCTGTTGATGATAATTGGGACACGCTCAATGACCGTGATGCCAAGCTTGGCGACCTCGGACACTTTCGATGGGTTGTTAGTGAGGAGCTGTATCGTATCAACACCAAGGTCGGCGAGTGCTATTTTTGCCCACTCGTAGGTGCGCTCGTCGGGGCGATGTCCCAACATGACATTTGCTTCGAATGTATCAAACCCTTGCCGCTGTAGTTCATAGCTGCGCGTTTTTTCAAACAACCCGATGCCACGCCCTTCTTGTCGCAAGTACACGAGTACGCCGTTGCCGCTCTTTGCAATGAGCTTCATTGCTTGATGTAGCTGTTCGCCACAGTCGCACCACAAGCTGCCGAACGTGTCGCCCGTGAGGCACTCGCTGTGTATACGGACAAGGACGGGCTTGGATGGGTCGAGTACGTTTGTCCGCAGTACTAGTGTCTCTTTGCCAAATGAGTCCGCGTAGACGCGCATGATAAACCTCCCAAACGTGGTCTCCATCGGTGTCTCGACGTGGGGGTGTTTCATGGTGCGCTATTGCTTTTTCTTATTCCTATTGTAGCAGAAACGTACGTCTCGAACAATGCGTGCGTACCAAGGACAGTCCTTGGTGTTGGGTAGAGTCGGGTAACCACTGCCGCCGAGTAAAAGTTGTAGTACAGTACCGATATGCAGCGGATGTACTACGTGGTCAATGCGCGGATGCCAACCGACAAAGCGCACGGGTTGCAGATTGCTAAGATGTGCGCCGCGTTTGCAGGCGTGGGTGTCCCGGTGACGCTCCTGTTGCCGCGTCGCGCTACTGTCGAGAAAGAAGATCTCTTTACTGCATACGCGGTGCCGCAGACATTCTCGGTCGAGTATCTCCCGAGCATTGCGCTGCCTTTATCTATCCCGGGTGCGTTTGCACTCCAGACAATCACGTTTGCGTTGTCGGCACGATGGCGGTTGTGGCGCGAGAAGGGTCGAGCGATTGTCTACACGCGTGGCGAGATGCTGTTGTTTCTCGCGCCGCTCTTACCAAAGCGCTTTGCACTGGTGTGGGAGGCGCATATCAAGCCAAAAAATCTTGCTCGGTATCGTGCGGCGGTCGCGCGCTGTGCTGCGGTGGTTGCGGTCACCAAATTTTTTGTGAGCGAGATACCAACGCTGTGGCGCATCAAGCCGACGCAGGTGTGCTACGCGCCCGATGGTGTCGAGTTGCGCGACTTTGCATCACCCGAGCCAAAAGAAGTGGCACGCACGCGGCTTGGGTTGCCACTGACGCGCCCGGTCGCGCTCTACATTGGCCGCATCGACGGATGGAAAGGAGTCGACATTTTGTACGACGCAGCGACGCAACTGCCCGAGGTCTGCGCTGCTGTTATTGGTGGCGAGCCAGCACAAGTGGCCGTGGCCACACAGGCACATCCGCAGGTGCATTTTGTTGGCTACCGCCCCTACCGCGAGCTGTCGGATAATCAGGCAGCAGCTGATATACTAGTCCTGACGGGTGATCCGCAGTCGGCAATCGCACAGCGGTACACGTCGCCGCTCAAGTTGTTTACCTACATGGCGTCGGGTGTGCCCATTGTGGCTGCAGATCTGCCCTGCTTTCGCGATGTGCTGTCCGAGCAAAACGCGTTCCTCTGTGAGGCGACTCCCGATGCGTACGCGGCAGCAATCCGCCACGTGCTCGCGCATCCAGCCGATGCAGCAGTACGCGCAGCAAACGCTCTGCAAGAGGTACAGCAGTATTCGTGGGACATCCGAGCAGAGCATATTATTTCTCATATCAACGCGCAGCTATGACCACCGCAGCACATCTTAAAACCATCACGACGCCGTACGGCAGCTTTACGATTGATGTCGAGATTGATCGCAAAATCGCAAACGGTCTTGCGGCGGGGCATCATCAACGCGAGACGTTGGAGTTGCTGCGCCACTTTGTGACCAAGCAAAGTACCGTGGTAGATATCGGCGCGCATGTCGGCACGCTTGCGGTGCCGCTGGCAACCTGGGCTGCGCAGGCGATTGCGTTTGAGCCCGCGCCCGAGACGTACGCGCTTTTGTGTCGCAATGTCGAGCAGAACAATGTCGTGGTTGATGCGCGCAACAAGGGGTTGTCACGTGCGTCTGGCCACGCAACGCTGGTGTCGCGCGACCACGGCAATGCTGGGTCACAAACACTACACACGGGCGTGGGTTCGCTCGTAATCTCAACACTCGACGAAGAGGTTGCACATGCTGATGTTATTAAAATTGATACCGAGGGGATGGAGCTTGAGGTGCTCGAGGGTGGCTCGGCGCTCATCGCGCGCAGCCGACCGGTCGTGCTGTTTGAGGTCAACCTTTCGCAACTGCGAGCGCATGGTGCGTCGCCACGCATGCTCGAGCGCTACTTTGCGGGGCAGCACTATCGACTGTATGTGCCACTCGGCGCAGGTAGTTCGCTGCACCTGGGCTCGGTAGGTTGGCTGGGGTTGTTGACCGCCTGCATCGCGCCGCGCGCGTGGTTACTCCAGAGCCAAAGCGCACCATTTGATATCCTGGCCCTGCCCGCAGAGTTGCAGCCGCCACTGCCGACCGTGTCCTTTGCCACCGTGCTGTGGGGTGCTGTGTGCGACAACTTCAACAACAAAATCACCCGGTTGAAACGAGTGCTCCGCGGCGAGCGTTCTACTACGTAATACTATGGACACCGGTACGCAGCACGTAGCAGCACAGCCACTTGCGGCATATGCCCGCGATATCACCTCAAGTGGTGGCGAGGACGGCATCATCGAGCTCATTTTTTCTGTCATCGGCACAACAAACCGCTGGTGTGTCGAGCTGGGTGCGCTCGACGGCGTCTACGACAGCAACACCAAGAATCTCATCGACCATGGCTGGTCGGCGGTGCTGATCGAGGCCGACGCGGGCTATAGCAAAAAATTGCGCACACACTATGCCGACAATCCGCGTGTGGTGCCGGTCGAGGCGTTTGTGAGTTTTGAGGGAGAAAATTCATTGGAGCAGTTGTTTGCACAGACACCACTCCCAATCGACTTTGATCTGCTCGTGCTTGATGTCGACGGCAACGAGTATCACCTGTGGGAGTCGCTTGCGGCGTATCGCCCACGGGTCGTGTGCGTCGAGTTTAACCCAACCATCCCCAACGATATCGACTTTGTCCAACCGCGCGATATGCGGGTGCAGCAAGGGTCATCATTGTGTGCGCTCAATCGACTTGCCGAGAGTAAAGGGTATCGGTTGGTGGGGACGACTGGTGTCAATGCGTTTTTTGTCCAGGCGTCACTGTTTGATTTATTTGGGATTACGGACGCATCGCTCTCAGTGCTCCACCCGGACACACGTTTTCATACACGACTCTTCCAACTCTATGACGGCACGCTGGTGCTCGATGGGTACCAGCGACTCTTTTGGCATCGATTGCCGTTGACGCCCGAGTCGGTGCAGGCGCTGCCAAAGTGGAAGCGCCACTACCCAGCGGGGATACATCCCTCGGGCATGGTGCGCATGCTCAAACACTACGCGCGGCGTATGCCGGGGCACGCGTGGCTGGTCCGTCTCAAACAACGTCTCTACTCTGCTCGTCCACGAACTACCCTATGAACATCGGCCTGTTAGTTGACCCCTACGGAGAAAAGAGCCCTGGCGGGCTTGGGCGCTCAATTTTTGAGATGACCAAGGCGATCCTTGCTGCCGACCCAGGCAACACCTACACGGTCTACCTCAAACGGCAACCGCCCTCGCCACCCGCGCTCCCAGGCAGCAATTGGTCGCTCAAGGTGCTCGGTGCAAAATACTTGTGGCTCACGGGCGCGTGGGGGATGCGTCGCGACCTCGACGCGTATATCTTTTTTACACCCGTGACACCGCTCTTTTTTCGGCCAAAAAAAGCAATCGTCGTGGCGCTCGACTTTGCCTATCTCGACATCCCTGCGACCTCGGCGCGTGGGCGCGTGGGCGCGTGGTTGCTCCGCCGCCTCCATGGGCGCTCGCTTCGCTTAGCAACGCGCGTGGTCGCTATCTCGGAGCAAACCAAAGCAGATGTCGTGCGCCACTTTGGTGTCAGTGCAGATAAAATAGACGTGGTGTATATCGGCTATGTTGCGCCTGTGAGTGTGCCGCGCGCGATGGATGTGCCAACGCCGTTTTTCCTATTCGCGGGTGTGCTCAAGGAGCGTAAAAATGTTGCTGGGGTAATCCGCGCGTTTGCACAGTCAAACTCGACGCATACGCACCATCTATTGATTGCAGGTAAGGGTGGCGGCACATACGAGCAGCTGTTGCGCGAGTTGGTGCAATCGCTCGGGCTCGCACCTCGCGTACATTTTTTGGGCTATGTGCGCGATGACGAGTTGGCGTATCTCTACCACACGGCAACCGCGCTCGTATTCCCGAGTTATATAGAAGGGTTTGGCATGCCGGTATTGGAGGCGATGTCGGTTGGCCTGCCCGTTATCACCTCCAACCAAGGCGCGCTTGCCGAGGTCGCAGGCGACGCTGCGCTCTTGGTCGACCCGCACGACCCATCGAGCATCGCACGCGCGATGGATGCACTTGCAACAGATGATGCGCTGTGCACAGCCCTGCGTACCAAAGGCCTTGTACGTGCGCACCAATTCTCGTGGGAGGCATGTGCGGAGCAGTTGTGTGCGTTGGTGCGTACTATAACGATATGAAAGTACTTGTCATTACTTCACTGTTGCATGAAAAATCTGGTCTCGGGCGCTATGCGCGTGCGGTCATCGACCATATGCGCCTGGCGGGAGTTGAGGTGGTTGTGTGTTCTGAAGAGATGCGTACGGATGTTGCATACCCAGTGGTGCCATTGCGCCCGCTTACGTCGCGTTTTCCACTTGTGTCTTTTTTGCGCAACTGTTACCGCGTGCGTCGCGCGGCCCGTGGGTGTACCGTGGTGCATGCGCTCGATGGATGGCCGCTGTGCGTCTATGCGGCAGTGGCGGGGGTGGGGAATACTCGGCAAGTATTTAGTAATGGGATTGGTACGTACTCGGTTGCTCCATTGTATGTAGCAGGGAAATCTCTATTGCTGCGCTGGGCGTATCGGCGTGCACAAAAAATATTTTGCATCAGTGCGTATGTGCGCCAGCGGCTCGTTGACGCGGGTGTTGTGCCAGAGAAACTCTCGGTAGTACACTTGGGCGCGACGGTGTTGCCCACGCCATCGTCAACTGAGGTGCGCGAGTGTTTGCAACGCTACGACCTATCCACTACTGCCAAAATTATTCTTACCGTCGGTGCCATCAAAAGCAGAAAGGGACAGTTGGTTACACTGCAAGCAGTTGAGTTACTTAAAAAGAAGTATCCAGATATTTGTTACGTCGCCGCTGGTGCAAGTAATACGGCATCGTATGTTGCTCGGATGCGGGACTATGCTGCTGCACACCATCTGGTAGATAATCTCCGAATTATCGAGAACGCCGACGACACCACCATCGCATGTTTGTATGCGGCAAGTTCGGTGTTTGCACTCAACTCATACACCAACCATGCATCCCATCACTTCGAGGGGTTTGGAATGGTGGTTATCGAAGCAGCGCAGTTTGGAGTGCCTGCAGTGGGGAGCCGCGGCTGTGGGATCGAGGACGCAATTCTTGATGGTGAAACAGGATACTTGACCGAGCAAGAAAATCCGCAAGACATTGCCAACAAGATTGGCCGAGTGTTGGAGCAGCGAGACACGTTTTCACAAAACGCACTGCGTTGGCACGCGCAGTTTACCTGGGAGAAGACGGTTGCTGCATACATCGCCGCATATCGTGCCGCGTCGGTCGATGCCGTATAATCAAAATCAATGCTAACCGTAACGACCAGTTGGGATGATGGAGATGTGCTCGACAACAAGCTTGCTGCGCTGCTCGACCGCTACCAACTCAAGGGTACGTTCTATGTTGCGAAGGAGTATCGCCCCGCGCGCTTGTCGGAGGAGGAGATCCTCGCCTTGGCGGGGCGGCATGAGATTGGTGCACACACATTAACACATCCCAACCTTTGTCTTGTCTCGTGGGAGCAAAAAGTTGCCGAGGTTGCGGGCTCCAAGCGGTGGCTCGAGGAGGTGCTCGGTGCCGAGGTGCCGATGTTTTGCTACCCCGCAGGGCACTTCGACCAGGAGGTCGAGCGCGCGGTCCACGAGGCGGGCTACCGTGGCGCGCGTACGACTGCATACGCGGCTATTAGTCCTACAGAAAATATGTATCAAATGCCGACCACCGTGCAGGTCTACCCGATGCCATTTCGCAAGATTGATGCGCAACACTATTGGTGGGGCAAGTTGCTCCAGCCGCTGGCGCAACGTGGGGCCGCATTTCGTACGCTGGGTGTGCCCGTTGCCGCCCTGCGCTCGTTTGAGCAACTTGCGTGTGCAGCGTTTGATATCGCACACAAGCGCGGCGAGGTGTATCATCTCTGGGGGCACTCGTGGGAGATAGAAAAGTATGGCATGTGGGATGAGTTGGAGCGCGTGTGCCAGTACATCAGCCGCCGCGCCGATTGTCGGTATGTGACTAATGGAGAACTGCTATGAACATATGTATCCTTGCTGATCGGATTCCTCCCGAAGGTCGGGGTGGTGGCGAGCGTGCGGCATGGCAGGATGCGTGTGCGCTTGCGCAGGCAGGGCACACTGTGTCGGTGATTGCCACCACTGCGCGGCTGGTGCAGGGGGTCGAGGAGCAGGTGGTTGACGGTGTCCATATTTTTTATATCCATTCTGCCTATCACGAGCGATGGCGTGCGTGGCGTAGTTTGTACAACCCGTCGTGTGTTGGTGCGGTGCGTGCAATTTTGGCGCGCGTACGCCCCGACATTGTCCATGCGCACAACATCCACTTTCACCTGTCGTACCACTCGTTGTATCTCGCAAAAAAGTCAGGCGCAAAAGTATTTTTGACAGCGCACGACGTGATGCTCTTTCACTACGGCAAGTTGCTGGAGTTCATCGATCCGGCGCATCCGGTATGTACAAAAGAGTGGGACTACCATGTCTCGGTGTGGCAAAAAATCAAACGCTTTCGGTGGCGCTACAACCCACTGCGGCAGACCATCATCCGTTTCTATCTCCGTTCAGTCGACACGCTATTTTCCGTGAGTGATGCACTGCGCCAAGCGCTGGTGCAAAATGGGATGCCTAACTCTACAGTGCTTTACACGGGTATCTCACTTGCCGATTGGGACGTGCGCCCCGAGGTGGTGTCCGCCTTCCGTGCGCATCATGCGCTTGATGGGCGCCTTGTTATTTTGTTTGGTGGGCGTATCACGGCGACCAAGGGTGGCGAGGTGATGCTTGCAGCATTGGCAGAGGCAGTCAAAACAGAACCGCGCGCGCTACTCCTTATTGCCGGTGTGCGCGATGCCTATGTGGAGCGGTTGGAACAGAAGGCGCATGTGTTGGGTATACAGGACAACATTGTCTGCACTGGCTGGCTCGATGGTGATGCGCTCCGCGCCGCGTATCATGCGGCTGACGTGGTTGTAATGCCATCGGTGTGTTTTGATACGTTTGGGCTCGTCCTGCTCGAGGCGTTTGCTTGCAGTAAACCGGTTATTGCTTCCTGTTTTGGTGGAGCGGTCGAGATTGTTCGTGATACTGAAAATGGATACATTATCAATCCTTACGATATTCCAGCTTTTACGTCAGCGCTAATGAAACTACTTGCAGATGAGTCAAAACGTATTCGCTTCGGCGCTGCCGGGCGCGCTCGTGTTGAGCAACACTTCTCATGTGCACAACATGTTGCCGTGCTGGAAAAACACTATCAAGATAATTTGAGTGTATAAACAATGCGCCGCTTTCTGGTATACTGATTCTATGCATCGCATCATTACTGCATTTCGTCAATTTCCTTACACAGGCATAGGTTGTGTTTGGTTTGGAGCGTATGCATTGCTTAAATGTTTCCCCGCGGCGTCGTTTCCGCGTATGAGCATTATTCCACTGGTACTGCGCCAGTATGGCCTTGAGTCAGAGGAAGAGTTTCGGGTGCGATATTACATCAGTAAGATCGGATTCGAATCTCAATGGACGTCGAAGGACCGATCCACGGAGGATGCGGTCGCGTCATTTTATAACGAACATGATGCTGATTTGTGGCGGCAGGCGTATCTGTCAAAGACGTCATATATGTATAAGAAGAAGATTTTACGCGCCTATCATATTGTGAAAAAAGTTCGCGCACAACGAATACTGGATTATGGATGTGGTGCGGGTGTCTTCGCGCACTATATTTCACAAAAAGGATACGCGGTTGATGTTGCTGATATTCCGTCGCCAACTTTGGAATTTGTAAGAAGCCAAGTCAACGTATCTATGGCGGCAACCATAGATGCTACTCTGGTGCTCCAACAAGATGCGTATGATTTTGTCAGTTGTTTGGATGCGTTGGAGCACACCTTTACGCCCTTACAAATTACTAAACAGCTGTTAGTTTCGTTGCGTCCGGGTGGCATATTTCACGTTACTTTCCCAAAGGAAGATGAGGCACACATGCTCGCCGAGGATAGTCAACACACCAAAGAAGCTCAATTAGAACGTCCCGCGACATTTGCATATCTGCGAACTGTCTGCGATGAACTGGTGCCAGAGCTGGTATATCGGAAGCGATAACTTTTTGCTAGTTACACCGTGTTTATGTCGCGATGTGATGCGGTGCGGTAGAGAACATACCAGGTGATGCCGGTAAACATGCGCGTGGCGATAATGGAACAAATAAGTCCAGCAAGACCCCAGCCAATAACGCCAATGGTCATCGAAATAATTTGAAAGATGTTAGAAGACGCATTGCTGATGTATTGCTCTGTAATGAGTCGTTTTGATGCGAGATATGAGGCGCTGGGTGTAAAAGCAAGGTACAAAAATGACAGCATATACAGCTGCGAGTACCAGATCGCATCGTTGTAATTAGGGAACAAGAGGTGGAAGAGATACGGCGCAAGTGGGATGTATACAGCGATGCAGATGACCGCAAAACCAAGCAGCAGGAGCGACTTGGTCTGCATGTTTTTGCGGATGTCGCGCGGGAGGTAATTGGCAAAGCGCGCCTGCAACATGCCATCGAGATTTTTCATCGGGCCCTTGAGTTGGTCGGGGATACCGATGGCAAAGTTGTACAGCGCCAGGTCGACTGGCCCCACAAAGTGGAAGAGGAGTAGTTGGTCGAGGTTGGCTGCGATGCCGCCGAGGATACCCATCACGCTGAGATGTTTGATGTAGGTAAACATGCCCGGGTCGCGTTTGTCTGGGTCGGGTTGGTACACGCGGAGTGTTGCTCGGTACATATAGAGGTCGGTTATAAGGTTTGACACGAAGTACACCGCCACGAGCGCAATCACATTGTGCGTGAGAAGAATGGTGGTGATGAGTGCGGCAACCGGCACCAGCGAGCCGAGTATGGTGCCATAGTAGGCGAGCCGTGCAAAATCCTTTTTTGCGGTGAGGAACGCGGACGCTAAACTCGCGCTGGTCATCCATGGCGAGATGCATCCGCCAATGAGTACGCCGATCGCGATAGTGCTGTTTCCTTGGAGAAAATAGTATGCCGCAAGTGCAAGCGCGCCAACAAAAATGCCAATACTCCAGCGCAGGTTGGAGCGGAATCCTTCGGCAAGTGCGCCGTCGTATCCGCGTGATACTGATTGCAATACTGCTTGCCCAAATCCTGATAGGGAAAAGAGGTAGAGGATCGAGATGAGGGAGAGAATAAATTTATACTCGCCGTACACCTCTTTTGGTAGGTAGCGACTTACGACCATGGACAGTGCAAGAATGCTAGCGATAGAGGCAATTTGAGACATGGTCGACCAAAATGTCCCGCGCGCCAAGTAGCGCACGTCGATTTTGACAACCCGTTCCACGGTAGTAATGAAGCGGTCTATGGTGGCACGCAGTTGGGGGGTGGTCATGTTGTGTATAACATCAGATATGATGCATGTGTTGCAACCCGTGTAGTAGCAGTATACTACCGCATGCAGCATGTGTGGTATAGTTCTTTTGCAAATACTACCAGTAGTAATAGTAGAGTCGCCGTTATTTATGTATATTTTTCAACCCGACAGAATATTGCTCAAACAACAAGTTGCGCGCGTTGCGCACTATGTACGCGGTGCGGTGATTGATATTGGCGCCGGGCCGTTTGATCGCTACAGTCATTTGTTTGCGTATGATTCATACACCAAGACCGATATTTTGCCGCATCCAAGTGTTGAAGTGGCGTGTACTGCTGAAGCGATTCCGGTTGCCGATGAGACGTTCGACTCCGCGGTATCGACACAAGTGTACCAGTGTTTTGCAGATCCACTTCCTGCAGCGCAAGAGATGTACCGTGTCTTGCGACAGGGTGGGTATGCCATTGTGACGGTGCCGCAAATGAACGAACTTACAAAAGAGCCCTACGATTGTCTCCGTTTTACGTGCTATGGGATTGCCGCATTGTTCGAGAGAGTTGGGTTTACGGTCGTCGATATGCATCAGCGTGGTGGCTACTACGCAACTATCGCACAGATGGGTTTAATGGTCTTTTTGGGAGGCTGTTTTCGCCTTTCCCGCCAGAATTGCTGAGATCAATTTGAAGCGTCGATCACGTCGCAGTCCGTTGTGTACGTTCACTTTCTTTTTGAGTTGTCCAAAGAAAC
>CAIJFH010000009.1 GCA_903819895.1 Candidatus Adlerbacteria bacterium | reverse complement strand
TATTGCGTCAGTGACTGAGGAAGATCTGGCAGCATGCCACGCCTTTCTCAACGACCGTCCGCGTGAGTGCTTGGGGTTTCAGTTCCCGTCGGTGTATTATTCGAGTGTCCAGAGTGTCCTACTTGAGGGGTAGCGGGAGGCCAACCTTTTTAATATATCGATACAACACTACTTGACATTTGTATACAAATTATGTTATCTTATTTTCAGCCGCAGAAGCCACCGACAAACTGGTCGGGGCGCGGAAATAGGTGCTTAAATGAAGACGTTTTTTGCTGTCATCGCCGTCGTCGCTGCCCTCGTTTTGGGGACGCAGTGGGATGCGCCCATCGGGCGGGCGGGCCGAAACTTTGTCGCCGACAAGGCGGAGACGTTGCGTCCACTGGCAACACTCGAGGCGGGAAACACGACCGCGGCGTGGGTGCCGGATGTGGCTCCGTTGTGGCCGCCCGTCGAATTCTGGGGCGGCAACGCCACCAACGGCGTCCAGCCAGTCGCCGCGACGACTGGCGGCGGCGCCACGATCGTGACGCTCACCGTCACTGGAGCGACGCCGACCGAGCTGACCATCAAGTTCGCCGGTCAGCCGACGGCGCAAGCCCAACCCGCCGCTGCTCCGGTCGTCATGACCGCAGCATCCGCGGCACCCATCTGCGTCGCGCCCGCGGTACCATCCGCTCCGGTGCCGCAACATACCACCATGCGCGCCGGTGGTGGCGCACGGGGTCAATCGCGGCCGGCCGAGACCGGCTGCCGCCAGTAACATTCTACCGGTCGCCATCCAAAACTCCCGCACAGCAGCAATGCTGTCGCGGGAGTTGCCTATTTTTATACCCAAAAGTTTGCTACAGTCAGCGCACGCTCTCGTCGTTCAACGGATAGGATACCTCCCTCCGAAGGAGGTGATGCCAGTTCGATTCTGGCCGAGAGCACTTCGACTCGTTTCGCTCGCTCAGCGCAGGCACCCAGCGTGTATACTAAACATATGAACGGATTTAAGAAATTTATTCTACGTGGCAACGTGGTCGACCTTGCGGTCGGCGTCATGATTGGCGCGGCGTTCTCCAACGTGGTGAGCGCGTTTGCCAAAGACCTCATCACCCCTTTGGTTGGCGCGATTATCAAAGCCCCCGACTTCTCGCGCATCGACTTTGCCGTCAACGGGAGCACCTTTGCACTGGGCGATTTTGTCAACGCGTTTGTATCGTTTCTCATCATCGCGAGCGTTATCTACTTTTTGGTTGTGCTCCCGATGAATGCACTCATCGAGCGGATGAGAGGACTTGAGACACCCGCCGACCCAACCAGCAAAAAGTGCCCAGAGTGCCTGAGCGAGATCCCGCTCGCCGCGACACGCTGCGCCTTTTGTGGACAACCATTAAAAATTATTTCTTGAGGAGTTTGGCGACCTTTGCCTTTCGGCGCGCAGCGGTGTTCTTTTTGATGAGGCCGGTCTTCCACGCTTTGTCGATTGCTTTGTAGGCGGTCGCGAGCGCTTTGACATCGCCCTTTGGGGCCACGCGCGCGCCCTTGAGCGCCGAGCGGATCGCTAACTTGCGCTTGTCGTTCATCGCCTTCTTGCGCAGCGACTGGCGGTGTGCCTTTTTTGCTCCTTGGGTGATTGCCATAGGTCGCCCTATACTATGCCATACACTCAAAAAAAGCAACTGCGGGCGTGCCAAAACACCTGGGGAAAGGGCGGCTCGTAGCGGTCTTGTCGACCGCGCGGTATAGTTGAGCCATGATCGGCAAGTTGACGGGAGTCCTCGAGAGCGCATCGCCCGACGGCACCGTGGTGGTTGATGTTGGCGGGGTCGGCTACGTGGTGCGGCTACCGGTTTCGGCAGCGCTGTCGCTTAGCGTAACGTCCGGCGAGCGTATGTCACTGTTGATCCACACCGCGGTGCGCGAGGATGCAATCGACCTCTACGGCTTCCCTACCGACGCCGACCTTGGATTTTTTAAACAACTGATGAGCGTCTCCGGCATCGGCCCCAAAACCGCGCTGTCGATTATGGGCGCAGCAGACACCGCGTCGCTGCGCCGTGCCGTTGCGCGCGGCGACGCATCGACACTCACCAAAGTATTTGGTATCGGCAAAAAAAATGCCGAGCGCATGGTCGTTGAGCTGCGCGACAAAATTGGTGCCGTACTCGAGGCCAGTACTACTGTCGAGAATAGTCGCGACGATGGCGACGTACTCGAGGCGCTGCTCGCGCTGGGATACAGCGCACACGAGGCGCGCTCGGCGCTCAAAGACATCTCCCCCGAGGGCACCACTCGCGAGCGCGTTGCCGCAGCATTAAAGAAAATATGACACTCACCCCATCAAACAAACTAGAGAGCACTCTTCGCGCACTTAAGCGGATTATCCCACAGCGCGTGTTTACCGCTCTGCAACCAACCTACCACCTGTTGCTCGCGCGCGTGGGCGCGATCATCTACCACCACCCCTCACGAAAGTTGTTTGTCGTCGCCGTGACCGGCACCAAAGGCAAGTCGACAACCACCGAGTTGGTGCGCACCCTGTTTGCGGCAGCCGGGTACAAGACCGCGTCGCTGAGCACGATCCAATTTTGCATTGGTACAAAATGCACGCCCAACAAATACAAAATGACGGTGCCGGGGCGATTTGCGCTGCAACAATTTTTGCGCGAGGCGGTCGACGCAGGGTGTACACACGCGGTCGTTGAGATGAGCTCGGAGGGTGCGAAACAATTTCGCCATGTCGGCGTCGATTTTGATGCACTCATCTTTACCAACCTGCAGCCCGAGCATATCGAGTCGCATGGCGGGATGGCGCAGTACGCCGCAGCAAAGTTGTCGCTCGCGCGCGCACTTGAAGCATCACCCAAGCGGCCACGATACATCGTCGCCAATATGGACGACGCCTACGGCAAACAATTTTTGCAGGCAGTGGTTGAGGTGCGCGCACCCTTCTCGCTCGCGGATGCCGAGCCATACACGGTTGATGACACGAGCGTGCGGTTTCTCTACCGACGCGGGTCGCTCTTTAGCGTGCCACTGCCCGGGCTGTTTAACCTGCGGAATATCCTTGGAGCCCTCGCGCTTGGGAGCGCAATGGGTATCCCCGAGGAGGTGCTGCGCAAATCGCTCGAGCATGTCCCGCCTGTTGCTGGCCGCGCCGAGCGGGTTGAACGCGGGCAAGCGTTTACGGTTGTTGTCGACTATGCACACACGCCCGACTCGCTGCGCGCATTGCTGGAGACGTATCGGAACGCCGACGCAGCACGCAAACTCATTTGCATTATGGGCTCGACCGGCGGTGGCCGCGACCAATGGAAGCGCCCCGCGATGGGACAAATCGCAGATGAAATCTGCGACAGCGTCTACCTCACCAACGAGGACCCGTACGACGAGGACCCAACCCACATTGTCGCCACAATTGCGAAAGGATTTTCAACCCAGACACCAACGGTCATTCTTAATCGCCGCGAAGCAATCGCCGCCGCACTCGCGGAGGCACAAAAAATTACTGAGCATGGTGGCGAGGCCGTCGTACTGATCACCGGCAAGGGCACCGACCCGTACATCATGGGGCCGGGTGGCACTAAAGAAGCATGGAGCGACAAGCAGGTCGCCGAGGAGGAGTTGGGACTATTGCTGCAGGACAAAAAATCTGCGGTACTATAGAGCCATGGCAGACGATCACAAAGCGCCCAGTGGTGGAGGCAGCGCCCTCGAGGAGTTTGGAGTACTCATCGGTATCTTCTTGCTGCTGTTTGCACTGTGGGTGATGCGCGGCCGACCCAACAGCGCCGAGATCCGCAAGGGGCTTTTTATCGCACCACCCGTACCCATCGGCAACGGTGCTGTGTTCGGCCCAACACTCGGCGCGCCCACATCTACCACCAACTCAACGCCGCAGCCAGCCCCCACTACTCAACCCAATCACTAACTATGGTAACTACGTTTCCTCAACTACTCATCTATGGTTTTTTTGCACCAACACTGTTGCGCATTACAGCTGGTATCACACTCTTCTTCCTCGCGCACTCTTTTTGGCGTGAGCGTGCAGAGATTATCAAAATCATCTTCCCAATTATCGGCCGGATGCCACGATGGCTCGTGTGGTTCTCGATTTTGTTTGAGGTAGCGGTCGGCATTGCGTTGGTGGTTGGCTATGGTACGCAAGTTGCTGCGATACTCGGCATCATCACCGCGCTCAAGCATCTGTTTTGGTGGAAGCGGTTTGCGCACCTGCTCCCCTTCTCGCGTAGCACCTACTATCTGCTCGCAGTCATCTGCATCTCACTCCTATTCACCGGCGCGGGCGCACTGGCGTTTGACCTGCCGGTGTAGTAGAAAGCAGAGGTGGCAGTTTCTGCACACCTATGATTCTCCTACTCCACAATATCCGCAGCGTACACAACGTTGGGTCGATGTTCCGCACCGCGGACGCAGCGGGCGTGTCGCGGATTATTCTCTCTGGATACACGCCAACGCCGCTCGACCGTTTTAACCAACCGCGCAAAGATTTTACCAAAGTGTCGCTCGGTGCAGAAAAAACCGTACCGTGGATCTATACCAAAAATCTTTCTGCAACTATTTCCAAACTCAAATCACAAGGCGCACTCCTACTCGCGCTGGAGCAAGACCCACGCTCAGTTTCTCTTTTTGATTGGCGACCACCCGAGCACTATCTCAAAACACACACCAGACAAGATGCCGTTGGAGAAGCAGAACTAGTGCTGTTGGTTGGCAACGAAGTGCGCGGCATCTCCAAACCATTCCTCGCCAAGTGCGACACCATCCTCGAGATCCCCATGCGCGGCAAAAAAGAGTCGCTCAACGTCGCGGTTGCAACGGGAGTTGCACTGTTTGCACTAATGAGATAACACAACTCAACCTTACTAAACTTAGTGCCGATGTGGGTAAGATTGGTAAGTTTGTTCAAGAATGACAGTAAGCATCGTTTTCTTCATTAAAAACGCGTAGCTCCCACTCTCCCACTGACTCCGGTTCTGCGTGCTTCTTAATTTTAAACATCGCAGAAATATATTCCTCTCTCAACATCTCTGTCCATTTAATTTTCGAATCATTTTCTACCTTCTTCAACACTTTAGAATCAATGGGACAATGTGGTGGCTCTGGAATCATCCCATGACACCATTCGTATTTCAAATACAGGTTCAGCATTTTTTGTGCAACACCAAATGTGATGTTTTCTTTTTCTAGCATTTCTTTTTCACACAAAAACCCCAAAAGTTTGTCTATGTTTTTTAAATGGTCATCACTCGTGACACACTCACGATATTTATTTCCAAACTCAACGAGTTTTGAGCGCATATCACACCGGAATGATTTTTTGTCGGCCTCTGTTGCGCCAGCACGATACAGTGTCCGTGGACGTGGAGATGCTGCTCGGATAGAAGAACCAAGTGCTTCATTTCTGAGAAATTGCTGCTGTTGAGTTAGAGACATGTGGCACTCTGATTTATCTAGTCCGCCCAGTTGGATTCGAACCAACGACCGTCTCCTTAAAAGGGAGCTGCTCTACCGACTGAGCTATGGGCGGGATACTGCACAATGTATATCAAAACAGACAAAAGTGCTAGGAGACACGTCAAGAAATGATCCAGGCATTAGAGCCCGAGTACAAATCGCTCGAGCACGAGCGACAGGTCGCCCGCCCCCCGGTGGGAGTCATGGTACAGCGCTACGAGCGCGCGGG
>CAIJFH010000008.1 GCA_903819895.1 Candidatus Adlerbacteria bacterium | reverse complement strand
TGCCACTAATGCATCCATTCTGTCCTACTTCAAAGGTAACTGGGTGTGTCCGCGAAGATGTGACTGGTGACGATCATCTTTCTCGTCAAGGCGGTGAATCGCCGATTGGTGGCCGTTATGAACCACCAATGTTTGATGAGGAGGGGCACGTCCAGGGTAGCGCTCTCTCTTTGGATACTCTTCGTCAAATTATTATTGAAGACGAAGAACAGGGTCTCGGTCATCGTCGTCGGCACTGCCGCTAAGGGCGAACGCGTGCTCGTCTTGGTGTGTAGCAATACATGCCAAGGCGGGACACGCCTTTTTTGTTTTTTTTGATACGTTTAGTGCGTAAACACCGCTTCTAATTTTTGTGCAAGCGACGGTGCGACATTGGCGTTGAAGTCATCCGCTTTTTGATTGATATTGCCCACGAGGAGCTGGAGGATGCCACCCTCGCCAAACGCGGCCAAGCTGCGGTCGATATGGCCGAGGGTAATCGCGTGCAAATCGCGCGACGCGGTCGTAGTGCCTGCCGTGTCGGTGGTGATTATCCCTTGCAGTGCGCCATCCGACGCACGCACCAAGGCGCCGCCCGATGACCCGGCCTGCGTGACGATCGTGCCGCCCGCCGAGACCAGGTCGGCGTGCGTGGTGTCGCTCGAGAAGGTGAATATATCGCCGATGGTGGTCACCGCCGTTGCCGCGTAGAGGTCGTTGAGGATCGCTTGCCCCTCGAGAAACCCGGCGGGGTAGGCGGCCAAGAGCACCTGCTCGCCATGGGTTGGCGCGTCGGTCGCCACCAAAATTGAGTCGATTGTCGCCGGCAGTGGGGAATTGTCAGCCCGCGAGGTGAGTAGTAGGAAGCCATAATCGTTCTCGCCGGTGCCCATCGCTTGCTGCGCGTTGATCTGTTTGGCGTTGGCGTCGACCCATGCGGGCGGCAGGTAGAGTAGCTTTGCATGATATGCGGCCGTGGCGGGGCTCCCCGTGCGCACGACGCAGTCAACATTGTCGGGGGTGGGGAAGTCGCGCAGGAGGAAATATTGTGCGACATGAGCGTTGGTGAGCACGACGCCGCGACTGTCGATGATAACGCCGCTGCCGCTGAGTGGGTTAAGATAGCCGCCGCTCTTGGTGAGACATAAAATGTTGACCAGCGCGGCGCGGGTGTCGCTATTTACCTCGCCGATTGGTTTTGTAACAACCGTATCCGCCAATGTTGCTGCAGGTTGGGGTGTGGTAGCTGTTGGCGTTGGTTGTATCGACGGGGCAGGGGAGGGAATAGGTTTTGCAGTAGGTGCTGTATTGGTGTTGTTTGAAGACGTTGCAGGAGTTGCGGTCGCGACAATGCTCGTTGCTGGCGATGTGTGTTGTGCGACAACTACCACCAGGTGCGCAGTAAGCATCCCCACCAGCGCGGCAACAAATCCGCCGATGGCGAGCAAAATGTGGCCAATAATTGTTGGGAGTATGTTCATATCTTGAGTATATCGCGCTTGGTGTTTGGTTGCAGTCAGACATCATGGCTGGTACGCTGAGATAACTCACGCGTGTGAGTACAAGCGGGATTAGTTTATTGGTAAAACATCAGTTTTCCAAACTGAGGTGACCGGTTCGATTCCGGTATCCCGCACCTCGACTCACGTTGTTCACTCGGTGCAAGCACCCAAAAAACAAAAAACCACCCGGGTTGGGTGGTTTTTTGTGAGAACGCTGCTTGTGTGACTATTTGACTGCCTCCTTGAGCGCCTTTGCTGCCTGGAACTTGGGCACATTCATCGCGGGGACCTGGACGGTCTCGCCGGTGCGCGGGTTGCGCGCGGTGCGAGCAGCACGCTTCTTTGTCTTAAAAATACCCAAACCGGCAATTGATACCTCGCCATGCTTCTTGAGCTCGCCCACGATCGACTCAACGACGGTCTCGACTGCGCGCTCGGCGTCTGCTTTGGTGGTACCAAGGACGCCCTGCACCTTCTCTGCAATATCCTGCTTGTTCATATGCTCTATCAATGTTGGCCTATAAATGAGAAAACGCACGCTGTACCCTGTGTCGCTAGTATACCCTCTCCAAAAAACCGCGCAATAGAGCCACGGGGATAGCGCTTTTTGACGAATAAAAGTACTGTTGCATAATTTTGTGCTATAGTGTGCGACATGCCTATGAAAACAAACACGATTTCGGCCGACCGTTCAGCGAAGAAGCAAAAAGACGTTGCAACTATTGGACTTTCTGGTGCTCCCGGGAGTTTCTCCGAAGAGGCGGCACGCACCTATGCAGCAAAAGCAGGGCTCGAAAATCCACACTTTTTATACCTCGTTTCAGTTGAAAACGTACTCGCAGCGCTTGAGCAGGGCGACATCACCATTGGCATATTCCCAATCGAGAACTCAAACGGCGGCGTGGTTATTGAGGCGGTGTACGCGATGGCAAAGCATCGATTTGTCGTCAAAAAATTGTTCGAGATTGATATTCATCACAACCTGTTGGTGCAAAAAGGGGTGCGTAGTGATGAGATCAAGACCATCACCTCGCACGACCAGGCGATCAAACAGTGTCGGATGTACCTGCGCCGCCGCTGGCCCAAGGTAAAGGTGGTTGAGTACCCCGACACCGCCAAAGCAGCCGCCGACTTGGCCGCGGGCACCTTGCCGCGTACGACTGCCGTCATCGCCTCTGCCGCCGCAGCAAAGCGCTACAAGCTTGATATTCTCGAGGAGTCAATCCAAGACCTCAAGTTTAACTACACCAACTTCGTTGTCGCGCTGCCGTTCCCTGTTGCAAAATGACGCTATCCAAGGGTTACCCTTGGACTCTTTTTGACGGGGACTATCGCGCAAACTCAATGGCGCGGGTTTCGCGGATGACGGCGACTTTGATCTCGCCGGGGTATTTGAGCTCGTTTTCAATTCGCAGAGCGATGTTGCGTGCCACGTCACGCGCAGCGAAGTCGCTCATATCCTCGGGGCGGACAAAGACGCGCACCTCGCGCCCAGCGGAGATTGCGTAGCACTTCTCCACGCCAGGGAAGGACATTGCAATTTCCTCAATATCCGCCAAGCGCTTAAGGTATTGCTCGACTGAGTCGCGGCGCGCACCGGGGCGGCCGCCCGAGATCGCGTCGGCAACCTGGACAATGACCGACTCGACTGTCTCGTACGGGTACTCCTCGTGATGCGCCTGCATCGCTTTGACCACCTCCTCGGAGACGCCAAACTTTTGCAAAATGCGGCGACCGATCTCGACATGGGTGCCTTGCACCTCGTGGTCGAGCGCCTTGCCGATGTCGTGCAGGAGTGCGCCTGCGCGAGCGATCTGTGGGTTGGCGCCGACCTCCTCGGCGATCATCCCTGCAATATGCGCCATCTCGAGCGAGTGCTGCAGCACCGACTGCCCGTAGGAGGTGCGGAAGTGGAGGCGACCAAGGATCATCAACAAGCGCGGGTCGAGGTTGAGCACCCCCGCCTCGAACGCGGCTGCTTCGGCCTTCTCCTTAATAATCTTGTTGACCTCGGCCTTGGCCTTCTCGACATGCTCCTCGATTTTTGCTGGCTGGATGCGGCCGTCGAGAATGAGGTTCTCGAGCGCAACGCGAGCGATTGCGCGGCGCATTGGGTCGAAGGACGAAAGCAAAATAGAGCCCGGTGTGTCGTCGATAATCACCTCGACACCCGACGCACGCTCAAACGCTTTGATATTGCGCCCCTCTTTGCCGATAATCTTACCCTTGAGTTCGTCATTGGGGATCGTAATCGCCGTGGCCATGGTGTCCGACGCGACCGAGTTGCCGAGGCGGTGTATCGCGGTGGTCAAAATCTCTTTGGCACGGCGCTCGAGCTTCTCCATCCCGTCGCGCTCCAGCTTGGCGACGCGCATCATCACGTCCTCGTCCGACTGGGTCGCCAACTCGGCAAAAAGCTGCTCGCGCGCCTGCTCGACACTAAGCCCAGCGACTTTGGAGAGCTCTTTTGAGCGCTCGGCGAGCAGTGCATCTGCCTTTTCTTTGATTGCTTTGACCTCCTCGATGCGCACCTTAAGCGCCGACACCTCGGCGTCCAACTCGCCCTGCTTTTTGTCGAGCGACTCCTCACGCTTAAAGATACGATCCTCGGCGCGGGTAATCTTCTCCTCCTTATCATGCAAATCGCCCTCGGCAATGAGGAGTTTTTGACGTGCCTCCTCCTCGGCTCGTTCGGTAATCTGCTTGGCATCCTCCCGCGCGGTCAGGAGAATCTCTTTAATCTCAACCTCGATTGACCCCTTACGCGCAAGGAGCAGCAGCCAGCGGAACACGTAGCCAATGATGGCGCCCCCCAGCGTCGCCAGCGCGAGGAGTAGAAACACAAGTTTTAATGACATAAAAGTAGTACATAGGGAATATAAGAGGAACATCCCTACGATACCAAAAAAAACAGTATTCGGCTACTTTTTGCCGCCGTTTGCAAGGATAGTGCCCTTGTGGCCAAAGATTTCGTCCACGATGCCGTACTTCTTGGCCTCCTCGGCGCTCATAAAGTAGTCGCGCTCGACGTCCTGCTCGATCTTGGACAGCGGCTGGCCGGTCGCTTTGGAGAGAATCTTGTTGAGTCGGTCGCGGGTGGCGAGGATGTGCTTGGCGGTAATCTCGATGTCGGTCGCCTGGCCCTGCGCCCCGCCCCACGGCTGGTGGATCATCACCTCGGCGTTGGGCAAGGTAAATCGCTTGCCCTTTGCACCACAACCAAGGAGGATTGCCGCTGCCGAGGCCGCCATCCCGACACAGATCGTCGCGACATCGGGCTTGATGTAGGACATGGTGTCGAGCATCGCCAGAGCGGAGGTCACCGACCCGCCGGGCGAGTTGATATAGAGCTGGATATCCTTTTTTGGATCCTCCATCGCCAAAAACAAGAGCTGCGCGATGACAATGTTCGCCATGTGGTCGTCGATCGGCCCGCCGAGGAAAATAATCCGATCTTTCAAAAGCCGCGAGTAAATATCAAACGCCCGTTCCCCATACGGCGTCTTCTCGACCACCATCGGCACGAGCTGGTTGTAGATTGGTTCTTGCATCTGCCTATACTACCAATATCTACAATCAATCGCAACGCACTTTGTTTCTAGCCATTTTTTGCTATTTGAGTGTATGGGCGCATCACAGCTATTGACACATGTAAATATATACGGTAATATGTGACCACACGATGTCTCTGTAGAGGAGAGAGTCGTAGGAAGACGTTTACGACGACCTTTGACAAAATTCTTCCAGATTGCTCCTAAACAGCGTATCTGGATGCCATAGGTAGAATAGGAAAACGTGAAAAAACTTTCTGCGAGAGCAGATAATCACAATGTTATTCCTCTTCTCCGGCAGTAGATGTGAGTTTAGTGCCGGAAAGAGGGATCGCAACCGCGATACCCTAAGTTCCACAACGGCCGTCAAAAGCGGCCAACCGAAATCGCATCACGGTTAATTGATGCGAAATGCCCTTAAGGAGGGCAGGAAAATGAACGACGTTCAGTTTTCGGCGCTTGCGTTTCCCGCCAAGAACTTGGCGGATGCGGTGTCCCGTTTCCCGAACATCTTTGGTTTTTGGGGGGTTGTGGAGAACCTCCAATATATGGCCCAAATGGGGCCAAGGAATGCTAAAGAGTTTTTGTTTGAGAATGCACACCTCTCAGACCAAGAAATTGGTAGGGTGTTGAAAGGGAAAAAAGGGAGATATATACGGGTTTGGGTAAAAAGAATATACCGAGCACGCACCGTCCACGCGGCAATTGCCGCGTGGAGAAATGAGATTGCGGCAAAGATTGCCGCGGCTGCAGCGGCAGCGCGTGCGGCCGCGGCCGCGGAGGATGCGGCCATTGAGGCCGCTGGTTTAACGCGAGGCCAGCGGGTCGGGTGGTCTCGGGGCAGAGATGCCGACGGAAACCGCATGGTCGGCGAGGTATACATGGTTGTGGACGGGGGGGTGCTGCTTGGCATACCCTTGCATCCACACCAATTTTTGAACAGAGGGGAAGCCATCCCCCTGTCCGAGATTGTAATCTAAGGGTGTGGGAGAACTCGGGTGCGGGCGGTGGTGGTACCACCGCTCGCGTCTTGGTTCTTAATACGTCTGGTAGCCGATTGGTTTTCGGCACACCAGGGAGCATACGCAACTGCTCCACCGTCTCGGGATTGTGTCCCGACTGATGAGCTCAACAGAGCGAAACGGAAAAAATATAAGAATTGCCCCTCCGGCGTTGCGGGTGAGTGGTGCGTTGAGTTTTCGCTCCGCACTAGAAAAAACTACGCGGGCGAGACCTCAAAATCTCTCTCCTCGCGCATCAATCGCGCCCGCAGCGCTGGGGGTGTATCCTGTTTCGCGCACCAAAAAACCACCGACTCGGTATGAGCGGTGGTTTTTTGGTGCCCATAATGCACGGATTGCAACGTTATTCGTGTGAATGTCCAGAATTGTCGCTGTGGTCGTGAACCTTTGGTGATTCGGGTTTTGATATGTCCTCACCCTCCAAAAGTTTGAGGACTTGCTCGTTGCGCAGGACGGTCTCGATGTGGATGCGGACGAGCTCGGGGCGCGCGTCGGGGAAGTGCTCCAGAGCATGCTTGAGTTCTTCATCAACATGCGCGGTGTCTGCCTCGACTTTTTGATCCACGGCGAGCTTGTTGAGTGCCAGCTGGAGCTTGGCACGCTTGCGTGCCTGCTCGCGGAAGTCGTCGCGAATCTGCTCGTCGGTCTTTTTGACTTGTTTGAGGTAATCGTCAAACGACAGCCCAAAGCGCGCGACATCCTCCTTCATCTGCTCGATAATCTTCTCGAGCTCGCTCTCGACAAAGACACGTGGCACGGCGACGTCGGTCTGCTCGAGCAGGGCGTCGACGATTTTGCCGCGGCGCGCATCCTTCGCCTTCTGCACCTTTTCTTGCTGCATGTTGTCGCGCAGCTTGCTCTTGAGGTCAGCAAGGTCGGCAAATTGTCCCAGTGATTGCGCAAAGGCGTCATCGAGCGCAGGGAGAGTCGTTTTATTTTCTGTTGTATCGACAGCACCGCCAGTATTCGTCTCGGTACTGGTTGCGTCAGTTGCAGGTGTTTCGTCCTTGGCGGCGCGCGCTTTGCGGATCTGCTCGAGCGCTTCGTCAATTTCCGAGTCGAGCACATCGGGCACGGTGTCGATTGCCACCTTGCCGGCGATTGTTTGCCAATCCTTGGGGAGCGTCACGAGCGGGTAGACCGCAGCGGTGACGGTGATGCCAGTTGGGTTCCCTGGTGCCAACTTGGTGATTTTGACATCCGGGCGGCCAACGGCGTCTACCTTGTGCTCGTCCAGCAAGACAGGGTAGAGGTCGCGCATGTAGAGCTCGACCGCTTCCTCAAGCAGCGCCACCTCGCCAACGCGCTGGCGGACCATCGGCAGTGGCACGTGACCGCGGCGAAAGCCGGGCAGCTCGACATCCTCGGCAATGTGCGCCAACGCGCGGTCGGTATACACACCAAGCTCGGCAGCGGGGATCTCGCCCGAAAGCTCGACCTCGGAGTCGGGCAGCTCTTTTTTAGTAAACGTCTGTGCGATTTCTTGTAGTGACATGGCGGGATAGTAGCAGGATTAGAGCCCCAAAACAAGCGCGGGCTAGAGAGCGTTTTGTGTTTGCTGCGCGTGGATTTTATCCATCTGTCGCACCAGCATATACACTCCACCGAGCGCGAGTACGAGCACGATAATGATGGTAGCGACGAGCGGCCCGACCGGCTGTGGCCGCGGCTGCTCGGAGTTTTGTTGCGTATCACTCATGCGTCTATGATAGCGCAGAAGTGCTTATCCACAGGTATTTTATTTGCTGTATTTCTCGGCGTAGAGTTTGACGCTCTTCTCGAATGCAGCAACCGCAGCGTCGGCATCTTGTGCCTCGCCAACCTCGACCGGCGCTGGCTTGCCCTTGAGCAATTTGTACGTCTCGAAGAAATGGCGAAACTCTTTAATCGTGTGCTTGTTGATGTCGGCGAGCGTGCGCACATCATCCCAGCGCTTGTCCTCGGTTGGCACCGCAATGATCTTGTAGTCCGACTCGCCGCTGTCGATCATCGGGAGCACGGCAACCGGGCGCACGGTGACCAAGATGCCGGGTGCGAGCGGGTAGGTAGTAAGCACCACGACATCGAGCGGGTCGCCATCATCCCACAGTGTCTGCGGTACAAAGCCGTAGTCAAACGGGTAGGCAGCCGCCGAGTAGTTGGCGCGGTCGAGTTTAATCAAGCCCGTCTTTTTGTCGAGCTCATATTTGTTGTTGGAGCCGCGCGGGATCTCGATGATGACGTTCATCTCCTGTGCGGTGCCTGGTGCAATATCTTGCCAAAGATTCATATTTTTTATGTTAGATGTATAAGTGATAGATACTCACTAACGAATATGGTCTGTCGTACCCGCAGTGAAGTGATGACTACTCCTGCCCGCGCACTTCGCCCGACGCATCGGTTGCCGCGACAACCTCGCCGCGAGTCGACTGGATGTCGATGCGCCAGCCGGTCAGCTTTGCTGCCAAGCGGACATTTTGCCCGCCGCGGCCAATCGCCAGCGACTGCTGATCCTCGGCAACTTTGATGGTCGCCTTGTGCTCCTGCTCGTCCAACTCGACCGAGGTGATGCGTGCGGGCGACAACGCCTCCTCAATAAATTGTTTTGGATTCTCGTTCCACTCGATGATGTCTATTTTCTCGCCACCGAGCTCGGAGGTGACGGTCGAGACGCGCACGCCGCGCTGGCCAACCAAGGAGCCGACTGGGTCGACATGCGGGTCGGTCGAGGCAACCGCAACTTTGGATCGGCTGCCCGCCTCGCGCGCAATCGCTTTAAATACCACGGTGCCGTGTGCTGCCTCGGGCGCCTCCATCTCGAAAAGTTTCGCGAGGAAGTTTGGATGCGCACGCGACAGGCGCAGGTAGATGCCACGCGGGCTGTCCTCGACTTGGTAGAGGAGCCCACGGATACGCTCGCCTTGGCGGTAGCGCTCGCCGGGGATCTGCTCGTCGTAGGGGAGGATGCCCGTTGCTCGGCCGAGGTCGACAAAAATGTTGCCGCGCTCCATGCGCTGCACGGTGCCGGAGACAATCTCGCCTTGGCGCTTGCCAAACTCTGCCACGACCGAGACCTTCTCTGCCTCGCGGATCTTTTGGATAATCACCTGCTTTGCCGTCTGCGCAGCGATGCGGCCGTAGTCATCCTTTGCCTCCAGAGGGAAGACGAGCTCGTCGCCCACTTTTGCATCGCGCTTGATAAACTTGGCGTCCGCAAGTGGGATATGTTGCTCGGCGTTAAAGCGAGGGAGTTTTTCTGTGTCGTCGCCCGACTCCTCTGTGTCATCCTCGTCGTCGCTCGAGTCGCTAAAGCGCACGGTGCTTTCGTCGACAACCTCTTTAACCTGCTGGAACTCGGTCGTGCCAGCGGCCAAGTCAATTTGCGCACGGATAATCTGCCCGCGCTTGGCGTACTCTTTTTTGTAGGCGGTCGCGAGCGCCGCCTCGATTGCTTCGACAACTTTGGCCCGCGGGATACCGCGCTCGTCCTCCAGCTCGCCGAGCACCGAATTGATAACTTTAAGATCAAACATGGTGTATAAAATTAGTGAATAGTAAGCCCATTTCGCCCCTCTCGCAGCACCTCTGGTACTCCTGAGAAAAGAACGACCGCCCTCTCGGGGCGGTTACCAGACATCTCCACTATATATGGAGCAGGTGGGGAAGTCAAACATGTGCGAGGACAGGATGGTGCGACTACTGTTATACTTCACGACATGATGGCTAGGTTTTCTAAGTTAGAGATTGGACTCGACTGGATATTGGCGGTATTTGCCGCTGTTTGTTTTCTTGTGTTCGCACCCGATTGGCTTGGAAGAATGGGTGATTGTACATTTGGCAACGCTGCATCCTTTGATCAAGTAAGTCATTGCGAGGTTTCTTTTGTAACGCCGCTTATATTCACGATTCAGTTTCTTGAGTTTTTGGTCATTACATTCCCTGCGATTTTTCTATCGTTAGTTGGGTTATATACAAAATCAGTTTTTATCGTGGGCTTACTTGTGATTTCTATACTGATTTTGTGTGATTTTGGTATAAAGATTGGTACTATACACAGATCTTTGACTCCAAAGTTGGCAATGCAGTGGGCGCTTCTTTTCGTTGCTACTATTTGTATATATCCCTGCTTCGTTGCGATAAGCGCGTTTCGCTATTAGGGAGCGATAAGTGTCATATCTTGCTCACATTACCCACCAGTCCGCAGCAATACACAGAAAATGTTTGCATCGTGAAAAAGTTTGTAGGAGTGTGCGGTATACTGGATGCATGATTGCGGACAGCGAGTTGCTCGGCGTGTTTTTGGTGGATGCTGGTTTTGTGACCCGCACACAGCTGCGTGCCGCGCAGGAGGAGGCCTCACGCTCGGGCGAGCAGTTGTCGCACGCGCTCGTTGCTCTGGGTATCCTCGACGAGGACGCGCTGCGGCGCGGGATGGCCGGCGCGTTTGGTGTACCGTTTATCACGATTGGCCGCGACGATGTGTCGACCGAGGCGCTGGAGCATATCCCCGAGCCGTTTTCGCGCACACACAACGTCGTTGCGTTTCGGCGGCAGGGCGCTGCGCTCGAGGTCGCGCTGTTTGACCTTGCCGATTTAGAGAAAGTCGAGCAATTGCAACAGAAGTTGCGCTATCGTATCCTCCCGCGGCTGACCGACCGCGCATCAATGCGCACCGCGCTGGTCGAATATCAAAAACATCTCAAAAAGCGTTTTGGCGATGCAATCGCCGAGGAGGCGGCAGCACTGGCGCAGCAAGCAGATGCTGATGCCCAAGGCGAAATCATCTCGGATGGATCAGAAACACCGCGTGCTGATTATGAGAATGAAAACATGTCTGCAGCTCGGCTCACCGACCTGTTGGTCCAACATGCGCTCACGAGCCGCGCGTCGCAGGTG
Organism: Candidatus Adlerbacteria bacterium; assembly: GCA_903819895.1. GTDB lineage: Bacteria > Patescibacteriota > Minisyncoccia > Phycocordibacterales > SBAW01 > GWA1-54-10. The sequence continues at coordinate 14,835 of CAIJFH010000008.1, read as the reverse complement.
CATATCGACCCGACCGAGCGCGGTGCTCTGGTGCGCTACCGCATTGGCGGATTGCTCCACGAGTCGATGCAGATCCCGCGGCACGCGGCGGCAGCGTTGGTGCGCCGGTTGCGCTCGCTCGCGGGGCTCCCTGTTGCCGCTGCGGGTGACACTGTGCAGGATTTGCACGAGGGACGATTTAAAGTATCGCTCGACGCGACCCCCGCGGATGAGTACGCGGTGCGCGTCTCGGGTGCGCCATCGGCAGGGCGACTCACGCTCCATATTGTGCCAACCGCGTCGGGGCGGCGCGGGTTTACGCTCGAGTCGCTGGGGCTCCACGGCCAGGGGCTCGAGGATCTGCATCGTTTGGCGCATGTGCGCTCGGGGTTGGTGGTGGTGTGCGGGCCCACCGGCTCGGGCCGCACGACTCTTTTGTATACATTGCTCGATATGCTTGGGGGCGTGTCACGCACGGTGGGCACGGTCGAGGATACGATCGAGCATCGCGTGCCGCTGGCACAGCAGTCGCGTGTTGTCGCGGGGCAGGGTGTCTCGGCTGCTGCGCGGCTGCGCGCATTGCTCAAACAAGACACCGACGTGATTATGATTGCCAACCTGGCCGACCGCGAGACCGCCGCGCTCGCAGTGTCGGCGGCAAACCGTGGTGTGTTGGTGTTGGTGGGTGTGTCGGCGCACACTGCGGCAGCGGGTATCGACGCGTTGCGCGAGTTTGGTGTGTCGCCAAGCATTCTTGCGTCATCGTTGCAGATGGTGATCGCGACTCGCTTGGTGCGAAAGTTGTGCAGCAAGCACGAGACGCATCGCCTCTCGCGCATCGAGGCGGACGCGCTCGAGCAAAAGGCCGAGTTTAGCCGCGTTTTGGCGGCGCTCAAAGAGGAGGGTGCTGTGGACGCCGCTGCGCAGTGGAAGGATGTTACCTTTTCCCGCCCCGAGCCCTGTGGCGAGTGCCGCGGTGGCTACCAAGGGCGGCTTGGTTTGCAAGAGGTGGCGCCCATCTCGCGCGCGATGCGCGACGCCATTACCCGCGGTGACACCACCGACGCGCTGGACAAACTGCTGAGTCAAGAGGGCGTGCTCAATGTGGTCGAGGATGGCATCTACAAAGCCGCGCGCGGCCAGACCAGTGTCGAAGAGTCGTTGCAAGTAGCGTGAGCCACCGCAAGCGGGTACTATATATACATGACAGCAAAAAAGTTGCCTGCGAAGAAGCCGATTATTATCGCAAATTGGAAGGCGTATCTCACTCGTGTCGAAGAGGTTCAGCGCTTTGCACTTTCATATACGCGCGTTGCAAAAAAGTATACGCACGTCGACCTCTCTGTCGCGCCACCGTTTGTACTTTTGCCCGCGGCGCTGGCAGCGTTTAAAAAAGTAAACGTACGCATTGCCGCGCAAAGTGTTTCGCCTTTTGTTGATGAAAAGCAGACCGGCGAGGTCGAGGCATCGATGCTCAAATCGCTCGGTGTCCCGCAGGTGATTGTTGGCCACTCGGAGCGCCGGCATCCAACGGTGGGTGCGGGCGAAAGCAACGACATCGTGCGCGCGCAAGTGGCGGCCGCGGCAAAGTCGGGGCTCACTATTGTCTTGTGTGTTGGCGAGCAGGAGCGCGACGCTGCGGGCACACATTTCTCAACCATCGCATCGCAACTTACGAGTGCTTTGGAAAAAGCAGTAGCGCCTGCAACAAAACTTATGGTGGCGTACGAGCCCGTGTGGGCAATCGGCAAAAGTGCAAAAGACGCGATGCAACCAGCCGATGTGCACGAGATGGTGATTTTTATCCGCAAGACACTTGTCGAAATCCTTGGCCGCACGGCAGGCGTTAAAGTACCGATCCTCTACGGCGGCTCGGTCGAGGCGGCAAATGCACAAGAGTTGCTGCAGCAGGGTGGCGTGTCGGGATTTTTGGTCGGCCACGCGAGCACCAAAGTGGATTCGCTCACGGCACTGCTTGATGCAGTTCGATAATTTTTCTGCTCTCTCTATTTATCATCTCGCCTAGAATTACCGTATGAACGTTACCTCAATCGCGACCGCAACCACAGAACAAATCAAGCCAGGCACGCGCGTTTTGCTGCGCACGAGTTTAAATGTGCCTGTAGCCGCCGATGGCTCCATTGGTGATATGTTTCGACTCACGCGCTCGCTGCCAACACTCAAGCTGTTGCTCGAGAAAAAAGCAAAAGTGGTGATCGTTGGCTACATCGGCCGCGCGGGCGACACACTGCGCCCGGTGTGCGACGCGTTGCAGACGTTGCTGCCCGAGACAAAAATCTCTTTTTTTGATGGGAAGATTAGTAATGCACGAGCAGTGGTGGATGCACTTAGGGAGGGCGAGTGTGTGATGCTCGAGAATATCCGCCGCGAGAAGGGCGAGGAGGATCCGGCGTCCACCGAGGGCACACAACTGGTGGCCGACCTGGCAGCGCTTGCCGACGTGTTTGTCGACGATGCGTTTGCCGAGGCGCATCGCGCGTATGCGTCCAACTGCGGTGTTGCAAACAAACTGCCATCATATGCCGGATTACTCTTTGCCGAGGAGGTGCAAAAACTTTCCGAAGCACTACAGCCAGCAGGGAAGTCGCTCGCGATTATTGGCGGTGCCAAGTTTGAGACAAAAGAGCCGCTGCTTGCCAAGCTGCTCACGACGTATGGGCAAGTGCTCTTGGGTGGAGCGCTCGCCGACGATGTGCTGCGCGCGCGTGGCAACCCGGTTGGCTCGTCGCTCGTGTCGGGTGCGCCGGTGTCGGAGGAGATTGCAGGCAACGACAAGCTCGAGGTGCCTAGCGACGCGGTGGTTGTGGAGGGTGTTGCCAACGCGGAGCGCACCTGCACCATCCACGACATCCGTGCCAACGAGCAGATTTTTGACATCGGCCCCGCGACCGCGGCAGCGTGGGCAGAAAAAATCGCGCAGACAGAGTTTGTCTTGTGGAACGGCCCGATGGGTGTGTATGAAAAAGGGTTCGAGCAGGGCACCGATGTGTTGGTCGAGGCGATCTCTCACGCAACCTGCCACGCGGTCATTGGCGGCGGCGACACGGCAGCAGCAATCGCCAAGTTCCCGCTCGACCCTGCGCGTGTCTTCATCTCCACCGGCGGTGGCGCCATGCTCCAGTTCCTCGCCGACGGCACCCTGCCGGCAATCGAGGCGCTGGGGAAGAAATAAAACATGACAGAAGAAGATTTTCCGATTATTGAGACAGGTAATGGTATCGACCGCAATCTGGCGGCAACGACAAATGATCGAATAAAAAAAGCAGTTATCGGTATAAATAGTTTAAAAGATTCTATTGTTAGTTTGGAAAAGACAATTGTGAATCTCGATAATAAAAACGAGAAACTGCAGAACCGACTCTTTTGGTTAACTATTGTCGGTCTTGTGTTGGCTGCTACTCAAGTTGTTCCATTTTTTGAGACTATAAAACATTGGATCTATTGATCTCCATAAATCCCGCCGAGGTGTTCTGTGTTGGCATGTTGACGCAGCGGTAGAACTGTATATACTTTGTAATACAGCTATGCGAACCATACTCAACATATCAGTGCCTGCAGAGGTTGCTGCGGAGGCCAAGCGTGCCGCCAAGGCGGACGGCTTTGCATCGGTGAGCGAATTCTTTCGCTATCTGCTGCGCGAGGAAAAACGTCGTAACCTTGCGCGCTCGCTCCGGCAGCAGGATAAAAAGGGGGAGTGGAAAAAGCTCCACTCGCTGCGCGACCTGCGCTAATTTCGCACCGCATTATATTCGCATTTGTTGATGCGCACACTGTCCGCTTTTACCAAATCGGCACGCACGATATTTACGACTAACGTCTAATTACACAATCTCTACTGAGGTGTAACCTCGGCAACATACGCTACACGTTTTTGTATAACGGGTGGTCGAGGTCTTCGACGATGTCGTTGTGGATCTCGGTCTCGGCAAGCCACTGCGCGCGGCGCTCGTTGGCGACACCGAGCGCGCAGGTATGGAGGTAGCTGCGCAGAACTTTTTTATCCGCATGGTGTCGGTCGGGCGCGATAAACGCGAAGACGCCTGCGTTGAGTAGGTCGCTGGTGGTACTGCTTGGTGTGCTGGTTGAGACGCGCACGCGGTCGGTCACATCAACTTTTTCATACCCAACCTCGCGCTCCTCAAGCAGTGCGAGCTCGTCGCTCGACACAGCAATCAGCACACCCTCAATCTGTGACCCGCTACTTTCGACAATGTTCATGTACACATAGTTGCCGACCGGTGCGTTTACTTTTCGTTTGTATCCATCGAGCAGGGCCTCGTGCGCGTGTCGCTTGGTTGGCAAGGTGCGCGCCAAGCTGTGCGGGTTCATCAGCGAGCCGTAGCCGAATATATATGTAGTACTTTGTTCTGCGAGGATTGTTTCGTGTTTCATACTCGTGTCGATTGTTTTTTTGAATGATAGGAGTGGTGCGAACCTGCGCGTTGAAAATAAAAAACCTCTCGTGGCGAGAGGTGTGTGGTGTGATGCAAAAACCAACGGAGACATCACCAACACTCGCCGCTCGCGCGCGAGAGGATGGTACAGCAACACAGGTGGTTACTTGGTTGGGACATACAAAAATAGTAGCACCTCTGCCGTCGGGTGCAAGTGCTTGTTACTCTGGTTTTTCGGCAATCAACTCGCTGCGGTGTTTTTGCAGCAGCTCGCCGCTCGGGGTTATGAACGGGCCGCCGAGACCTTCCCACTCGTAGAGCATGTGCCACTCGTTGTAGTACGCTTGCAATTCGCCTTCGGCGAAAAGGTGCGCGCGGACTTCGCCCTCGTTTTTGGTTGTGTGCGCAGAGACGACATTGAGTCCGTGAGGGTTGGTCGCCTGTTGTAGTTGCGCCACGGCGGCAGCGATTTTGTCGGCAGTGAGAAAGTGCAGCACCGAAGTGCAGATAACAATATCGAATGTGGTGCCGAGTTGGTCGAGCGACAACACATCACCGACCACCGTCTTAATATTCACGCCCTGCTGTTTCGCTTCTGCTTCGATTTTTGCAAACTTCTCGTCGGTGATATCGAGCGCGGTCACATCAAACCCTTGCGATGCGAGAAACAGCGCGTGCGTCCCTTCGCCAGTGCCAACGTCGAGTACGCTCCCACTCGAGCGAAACTCACAAATTTTCTTTACCACTTTCGCAAACGGTTTTGTGTTTGGTTGTTGCGGATGTGTTGTTTCGGGTGTCATACAATACATGGGTTATATGTTTTGCGAACGTTCTTGCGCCCACTGGTTCGCGCGCGATTTTATTGCTTCGAGTACTTCTTTCTTTCCTGCATCATAATTCGCATAACTATCGCCGTGTTGCTGATAGAGCGCTGTCTTGGTTGCAACATACAGCGCGCGGTCTTCTTCGTTGACTCTCAAATAATCCCGAAAGTTGATGTACGAATTTATTTTCGGATTTCCTTGTTCGAGAATATGAATACTCGCGAGCCGCTTGCCGTCGGGTGTGTCCTCAACAAAGTATTCTTCGGTGGGGATATAGTTTGCGCCCATGTATGCAAAACCAGCACTCTCCAGCGCAGAAGAAAATGATTGTACATGCGATAACTCTTTGACGACCACAAGAATGTCTATCTGCGGTTTTGCAACAATGCCCGGTATCGACGTGCTGCCAACATGTTGGATGTCGATCGCCTCGTCTCCAAAAATTGTCTTGAGTTTTTCGGCGCGTTTCTCAAACCCCTCTGCCCACTTTGGATTGTACGTTTCGAGCGTGTATGCACGATGCTGTTTCGGCTTTCTTTCCATGTGTATAGAATAGCATGTTGCACAAATCGACGTTGCTACTGCTATCCATTGCAGCGTTTCACACGTATTGAGCGGAATGGTTTCATGCGAGTGATATATAAAAAAAGAAAGCCGCCCGACCTTGCCACTGGTTGGTGGTTTGGTCGGGCGGATAGTCAGTCGTTCGTCTCTAGCGTGCGAGGGTCGAGGATTTCCCGCGGGTCCTCTTCAACGAGCTCTCCGTCGGGATTGTAGTACGCACCGTAGGTGCGATGCTCTGCCGCTTCGCACGCGAGTGGGTCTTCGCCCTTGGGTGGTCGGCACATGCACAGCTGCTCTTCGGGCGAAAGTACGAACGAGCCGCCGCACTCTGCGCAGTGGGATTTGTACCACTGCGCTTCCCAATCGTTGAAATCTTCCACTGGTAGCACTCCTCATTCGCCACAAGTATCGGGATGACACCTGGGTGATGGGGAGTTCGCACCCGCTTGCTTCCTCTTGCGAGAAAGGGGATAAGGGCTGTCGTCCTCTTAACCTCGTATCCTGATTTCCCAAACAGACACGAGGCGCGCCGATGTTTCGCGGCGTTGGAGGTGGTTAGTCAAAGGAGCCGGTAGCTGGATATACGATAGCACGATATGAACACATATGTCAACTGCGCATTTGAGTGTGGATGCGGTTACTCAAATCGGTCGAAGGTAAACCAACGCAATTGGCGGACAGGAATGTGATAAATGTTTTCGATAATCCATGCAGGGCTATGCAACTCCGCCGTGCTCCAGTCGAACCCAACTGCCGCCGCCGCTTGTTTGATTGCATCCTCGGACGTGCCCTCAATCTCGACATATGTTGGGATGCGCGGCCACGTGTCGATGTCGAATACGACGTCGCTACCGAGTCGGAGTGAGTGTCGTTTTTTCTGTTGATGCCGATAGGCGACAAATCCAAGCTGTTCAAAAAGAAGCTCCGCTTTCTCTTTGTTGCCGATGGAAAATTCGAGCTCATACGTGCCGTCGATGGTGTGAGCGGTATGTCGCTTAAAGGTGAGTGTCGTGGTGTCTCCCGCCTTGCGCAGTCGCAGATGTTGACCTTCGTCTCGCCAGGTGAGCGCGGCATCATAGATGATTGTCTCTTCGAGCAATTTCTCTCCCTCGTCATGTGCGCCGAGGGCTAGCAATTTTTGCACCAACTCGTCTTTGTTAATTTCCAAAAAACGGCACTCGATTTCAGTGGTGCTCATACAATATTTTTTACTGCGTAGTAATCGCTGCGCGCAACTTCTCTGCATTGCCGGCGAAATCCATTTTGTCGCCTGTTGCAGTGTTGCTGGGGAAGACCCAGAGGTGCGCGTGGTGGACTTCGTCGCCGACGGTTTTGGAGAGTATCCACTCGGTGTTAAAAATTGCTCGCTGCGCGTGCGCGATTTTTTGTGCGACGGCAAAGTACGCGCCGATGCTGTCCGGCTCGCTCGTGTCGCTCGGCACATCCCATACCCAGCGGTAGTGCTTCTTGGGGATCACCTGCACGTGCCCGGGCGTCTGCGGGTGGATATCGAGAAAGGCGATAAAGCCCGCGTCCTCGTAGACAATGTGTGCGGGGATCTCGCGTGCGACAATCTTACAAAAAATGCAGTTTTCATTGTGTGATGTGGTGTGTGTCTCCATACTCGTCATTCTACTATATACTGGGCGAGATGAAACGCTACCGCATGCGAGAGCAGATGCCCGCCGAGTTGGCGGGCGGGCCCGAGAATGTGCGGGCGATTTTTCCGCAACACTCGGCGCTGTTGCAGGACTTGCTCTATGGTCGCGGCATCACGAGTGCCGAAGATGCAGAGCGATTTTTGAATCCAAGATTTGATGCTGTTCAATCAGATAACGGAGACGAACAGGCAGACGGCGGGAGTGATTCACACGACCCGATGCTGCTACCCGACATGGAGAAAGCAGTCGAGCGGATTTTGCTCGCGGCAAAGACGGGAGAAAAAATTTGTGTGTGGAGCGACTACGACTGCGACGGCATCCCCGGTGGCGTACTGTTGTCAGAATTTTTACGCGACGTCGGATTGTCAGTCGTGCACTACATCCCGCATCGACACAAAGAGGGATACGGATTGAACAAAGTGGGACTCAAAGAATTGCGTGAGCGGGGCGTCACGCTCGTCATCACCGTCGACCTTGGCACGACGAACGTCGACGAAGTCGCGTACGCAAACGAGCTCGGCATCGATGTCATCATTACCGATCATCACTTGGTTGCTGAGCAACTTCCTCCCGCCTTTGCTGTGATCAATCCAAAACGTCCCGACTCGCAGTATCCATTTGATGGACTCTGTGGCGCAGGAGTCGCGTGGAAGTTGGTGCAAGGGGTGTTGCAAAAAATCAGAATGGAGGGTAACCCGTTCGACTTGCCCGCCGTAATGACGGGCTACGCTCAGGGCAGGGAAAAATGGCTGCTCGATTTAGTTGGCATTGCGACATTGTCAGACATGGTGCCGCTCGTTGGCGAAAACCGGATGCTCGCGCGCTATGGTCTGCTCGTGATGAAAAAGAATCGCCGCCCCGGACTCGCCGCGCTCCTGTCACTGCTGCGGATCAAGCCAGCGATGCTCACCGAGGATGATATTGGGTTTATGATCGCGCCGCGCATCAACGCAGCGTCGCGCATGGATTCGCCGCAGCTCGCCGCGTCGCTACTCGCTGCAAAAAATTCGGATGATGCACGCGAGTTTGCGCAGGCACTCAGTGCCGTCAACGATGAGCGCAAGACCGTCGTCGCACTCACCGTCAAAGAGGTCAACAAACGCCTCGCGACGAGCGATCTCGCCGACGCGCCGATCATCGTGATGGGCAACCCAAACTGGCGGCCGGGCGTGCTTGGGCTCGTGGCAAACTCGCTGATGCAGGCGCATGGCAAGCCAGTTTTTCTGTGGGGGCGCGAGGGAGGGGAGGATGATGTTATTCGCGGTTCATGTCGCTCGGCGGGGGATGTGAGTGTGGTCGAGATTATGCAGGGTGCGGCGGATATCTTCGCGCACTTTGGTGGGCACACGGCGTCGGGTGGATTTTCTCTCACACAAGAGCGCGTGCACGAACTATTGCCGCGGCTCGTGGCATCGCATGCGCTGCTGCCCGCAGTGGCGAGCGACGAAATAGAGATACTCATCGACCGCGAGTTGCAGTTGGCAGAAGTTTCGCATGCACATCGCGAGTTGCCCAAGTTGGCACCCTTTGGTGTCGGCAATCACAAGCCGCTCTTCCGCATCCCGCGCGTCACTATCGGCGTAATAAAAATATTTGGCAAAGCGAAGGATCATCTTGAGGTGATGCTGACACAAGATGATGCGCGCGCGACCGGCATCGCGTTTTTCTCGACGCCCGAATCGTTTCAAAAAACGCTTGTCGAAGGTGCGCTGGTCGACATTATCGGCCACGTCGAGACCGACTGGCGCGGCGGCCCCCGTGTGCGCGTTGTGGATGTGATATAAAAAAACTTGCTATACTGGTCGACAATGGACACCATACTGATCTACTGCGACGGGGCGGCGAAGGGGAACCCAGGGCGCGGTGGGTGGGGCGCGCTCGTGGCGACAGACACACGCGTGGTCGAGCTCGGCGGGCGAGAGGATCACACAACCAACAACCGTATGGAGCTCACGGCGGCGATCGAGGCGCTTACGTGTGTGCAAACGTTTTGTACTGAATCGAAAAATAAAATCGTCGTACACACCGACTCGTCGTATGTGATCAATGGCATCACCAAGTGGGTGCGCGGGTGGGAGCACAAGGGTTGGGTCACGGCAGCCAAGCAGCCCGTGCTCAACAAAGATTTGTGGGTCGCGTTGGTTGCGGCGCGTGATGCGTGCACCACATGTGGCGCAGAGATTGTGTGGCAGTATGTCGCGGGGCATGTCGGCATCGCGGGCAACGAGCGTGTCGATACGATTGCATCCGACTTGGCCGAGAAAAAATACGTCGAGTTGTTTGATGGCGCACGTGACACATACACAGTAGACATCACCAATCTGTCAGCAGGAAACCCCACGTCGCCTCAACAAAGTCGAGGCTCTGCGGGGCAAGAAGTTGCGGCGAAGTCGGCATCAAAATCGCACAGTCGCGCGAAAGCATATTCCTACATCAGCAAAGTTGACGGCACAATCCAGACGCATAAAACATGGGCCGAGTGCGAACAACGAGTGAAGGGAAAGATGGCGCGATTTAAAAAAGCAACTTCTCCTGACGAAGAGCGCGCGATTATTGCAGAGTTTTCTCACTAATCAAGTGATATAAAAACTAAGCGACGAGGAATCATGGCGACGCGCAAACAAAAACTTTTTTGGATTGCAATCGTTCTGTCGGTCGGCGCACTGTTTCTTGTCCGGTGCTTTTTCTTTTTTCAATCCGAGCAGAGCGAGACACTGGTGACGCACGTGGGGGAGAGCGCAGAGGTGGTGGGTATGGTTGTTGCCGATCCCGACCGCCGCGATACGTCGCTGCATCTCACGGTCGATGTTGAGACGGTCGGCGGTGTGTCGACCAGTGGGAAATTACTCGCACTTGTGCCGCGCGAGTCGAGCGTTTCTTTTGGTGATGTTGTTACAGTGCGCGGTCCAATCACATTGCCTGAAAGTTTCGAAGGCAACGCGGGGCGCATCTTCGACTACCCCGGGTACTTGCGTGTACAAGGTATATCCGCACAAATGTCGCGAGCAGAATTGGTGCGCGATACGTCGGGCGGATTTTCCATACAAAGATTTCTCTTTTCCATCAAACACACATTCGAACACTCGCTACAAAAATTATTACCCGAGCCAGACGAGTCGCTGCTCGAAGGGATCTTGCTCGGCGAGCGACACGGCATCCCAAAGGATTTAACAAACGCGTTTATCGAAAGCGGGCTCATCCATGTTGTCGTGTTGTCGGGCTACAACATCACGATTGTTGCTGAGGGCGTCTTTCGACTCCTATCCTTTCTCCCCACCTCCGCAAGTTACCCCATCGGCGGCATCCTGATGATCTTTTTTGCAGTGATGACCGGCGCGGGCTCGACCACGCTGCGCGCGCTTATCATGGGGCTCATCGCGCTCCTCGCGCGCTACCTGCATCGCTCGGCGCTTGCGATGCGCAGTTTAATCTTTGCGGGAGTTGTGATGATTTTTTGGAACCCCGAGGTGTTGCTGCACGACCCGTCCTTTATGCTCAGTATGTTGGCCACGTTTGGGCTCATCACCCTGTCGCCAACGGTCGAGCACTGGCTTGGCGAGTTGCGACTCTTCCGCTACAAGCGGATGCAGGGTGCGAAGTCGATCGCCGCGTCGACCATCGCTGTTGAAATTGTGGTGCTCCCCGCGCTGCTCTACCAAACCGGCGTGCTTTCGCTCCTCTCCATCCCCGCCAACGTCCTCGCGTTGCCGGTCGTCCCTGCCGCGATGCTCGCGGGTTTTGTCGCTGGGCTCACCAATCTAGTCCCCGCACCCCTCGGCCAGCTGCTCGCGTTTATTCCCACACTCATCTGCGACATCTTGCTCAAATGGATGCTACTCATCACCACCGCCGTCGCCGCAACCCCCTTCGGCGCAGTCACCATCCCCGCGTTCTCCTTCTGGCTCGCCCTACTCCTCTACATCCCGATCCTCTGGTTCGCCATCGGGCGATATAAAAGAACGAGCGTGGTCGAATCATAAAAAAGTAGCAACTATTTTGCAGTATGCTACTATGCCTCCAGCCGCAGCAGTCGCTCGGTTCGACTTGCAACAAGACGGGGAGAGTGTAGTGTCGGAAACAAACGAGTTTCATTGTCTGGTTGAGGAAGCTCTGCGTTTCCAGCAAGAGCTAAGAACAATCAAAACAAAGGTTGATCAGACAATCGCTCGAGTGATGGGCATTGTTCGGCCGCTCTGTCTGGCCGCGGTGGTTCAGTACAACGAGAGTGTATCTCTCAAAATCGGCGAAGATTTCGAAATTGGCTTTAACACTGGAGCCAAGAAGATTAATCTCGCAGTCAGGCTTCGTTACCCGAGCGGACATGAGCCGGATGAGGACTTTGGTTGGAGAGACGAGGTTGAGGAGATTGGCAGAAAACTTGCAGAAATTCTCAACCCTATGCTCGCGCAAGCGGGCATCGAGTATACGTTCGGAGGAATCCAGGTGCCAACTGGGTATTACTCAAAATAATGTGCGACCGCCCACACGAAAGACCAACCCCTCATCGGGAGACGTCTTCTCGGTGAGGCGGTCTTTTGTTTTCCTGTGGTATTTCGTTACTTACTTCGTTGCACTCACAAACCGCTCCTCTACGACATTCCAGTTGAGATTTTTGAAGAAGGCGTCGATGTATTTTGCGCGCCCGGTGGCACCGTAGTCGAGGAGGAAGGCATGCTCCCACACATCGAGCGCGAGGATAATCGGGAGTGATGCAAAGTGCCCGATGTGTTGCTCCTCGGAGAATCCAACGAGGAACTGTTTTGCAATTGGGTCAAAGTAGAGCACAGCCCAGCCCGGGCCGCGCAGCATCGCGACTTGGCGGATTTCTTGTACAAGCGTGTCGACGTTGCCGTATTGTGCCGTGATTGCTGCGGCGAGTGCTCCTGTTGTTGGGACCACGCCCGGCTTGCCTGTGTCTTCAGGAGCGTCCGATGCAAGTTCAAACTGCGCGAAGTACAGCTCGTGTAGGCGCATACCGCCCCACTCGAACGAGCGGCGGCGCATCAACTCGGCGATGGCAAGCGCGTTGCCTGCGGCATCATCCTGCATCAGCTTGCCCGCGAGCGCGGTGACTGCATTAAAATTTTTTACATAGCCGCCATAGAGCCCGATGTGCTCCTCGACCGACTTCTGCGAGATGCCCTCCAAGGTTGGGATGGTAAACTTTTTTTCTTCGTACTGCATATGATTGAGTGTTAGGATTGCGCGACTAAATATACTGCTGCGTCTGGCTCTTGCTGACTATACCATACCGAGAGTGGAGATATACTAAAGACGTGTTGCCGAGCTTGGTGAAAAAACAGCACCAGTACGCGCCGCTCGTCGTAGTTGGTGTGCTCGCGGCCGCCTGCGCGTTTGTTTGGTGTCTGGTCTACGCCGCGACGCCACGCGGGGTGCTCACGGTTGCAGTGCTCAACATCGGGCAAGGCGACTCCATATATATAGAATCGCCAACCGGCGAGCAGGTCATCATCGACGGCGGGCCAGATAATTCGCTCCTGCGCGAGTTGCCCCGCGTAATGCCACCGTTCGACCGCTCCATCGATGCGATCATCTCGACACATCCTGATGCCGACCACTACACCGGCTTTATCGACCTCTTGTCTCGCTACCAAGTTGGCGCGTTTATCGAGCCGGGGATAGAAAAACACACGACGAGCTTTGTCGCGCTCGAGCAAGAGGTTGCTGATGAAAAAATTCCTCGCTACATCGCGCGGCGTGGGATGATGCTCGACCTGGGTGGTGGTGCACAGTTGGAAATTTTGTATCCCGACCACGATGTGTCGCACTTGGCGGCGAATATGGACAACAACGGTGGTGTCGTCGCTCGTCTCACCTATGGCAACACCTCCGCGCTCTTTACTGCGGATGTCGACAAAACGGTAGAAGATCGGCTTATCAAACTGAGTATGGCAGATGCGGCGTTGTCAAAAAACACTTTGTACGCAACAGATCTACTCGACATGCTCAAGAGCAACCTCTTGCTTGCGGGGCATCACGGCTCGCGCACAACCAACGAAGATGCATTCATCGCACTTGTACATCCAACCTACGCAGCAGTGTCGGTCGGCGCAAACAACAAATATCACTTGCCCAACCAAGAGCCGCTGGATTCCTTCGCCAAGTACGGCGCGACCATCCTGCGCACCGACCAGCAGGGTACGCTCATCTTCCGCTCCGACGGCACAACGTTTTCATATACAAAATAAAAATACCAAGGACTGTCCTTGGTACGTGTACGTTTAAAATTGTAGAGAGGACTACACCAACCCGGCTGCTTTGAGCGTTTTGTATGCGCCGTTTTTGGTGATGGTCTTGAGCGCCTGGGTGGAGAGGGTCACTGTGACGGTCTTGTTGATCTCCGGCACGAAAATACGCTTTTTTTGCAGGTTGACCTGCTTGCGGACCTTGCCGGTAGGGTTAAACTTGGTCGCGCGGATACGGTTGCTGTAGCCGCCAGCGACTTTGGAGCCCTTATTGGTTACTGGACATACTTTTGCCATATAGTTTTGTTGGACGCGGTTTATGCTATCATTATTTGGCAAATATGCAACCCGACCTCATATTCTCGCTCGTTGTGCTCTTTGTGTCCGTCATATTACACGAGGTGGCGCATGGCTACATGGCCGATTACCTGGGCGACCCGACTGCGCGTCTCGCGGGGCGTTTGACGCTCAACCCCCTCAGCCACATCGACCCGATGGGCTCGATTATCCTGCCCGGCATCCTCGCGATGACCGGCTCGCCGATCATGATTGGCTATGCCAAGCCGGTGCCCTACAACCCCTACAACCTGCCCGGCAAATATGACGAGTTGTTGGTCGCCGCCGCGGGACCGGCGGTCAATATCTTGCTCGCGCTGGTGTTTGGGCTCCTGATGCGCTTTGGTGGCGTCGCGATGAGCCCTGTCCTCTTTACCGCTTTTGGGATTATCGTGCTGCGCAACCTCGTGCTCGCGATCTTTAACCTCATCCCGATCCCGCCCTTGGACGGATCCAAAGTCCTCGCGGGCATCCTCCCAGGCGGCATGGCTCACGCTTACGCACACTTCCGCCGCAACTTCGAGATGTTGGGTGTCCTCTCCGGCACGCTCTTTATCCTCATCATCTTCTACATCCTCTCGCCCTATTTTTCCCTGCTCCTCCAGTGGCTCTTCCAGCTGATTACCGGTGTGGGGTTTTAGCACCGCCAGCGGGGTTGACAAAGTATAAATATCGTGTATCATACTTAGTGAACGCTCTGTTAAAAAGTAAAGGAAAAGTGCCGTCCTCCCGCTACCCCTCAAGTAGGACACTCTGGACACTCGAATAATACACCGACGGGAACTGAAACCCCAAGCACTCACGCGGACGGTCGTTGAGAAAGGCGTGGCATGCTGCCAGATCTTCCTCA
>CAIJFH010000007.1 GCA_903819895.1 Candidatus Adlerbacteria bacterium | reverse complement strand
AGCATGCCACGCCTTTCTCAACGACCGTCCGCGTGAGTGCTTGGGGTTTCAGTTCCCGTCGGTGTATTATTCGAGTGTCCAGAGTGTCCTACTTGAGGGGTAGCGGGAGGTTATAACTTTTCATGAAAAAATTGTACCACGCGTCTATCATCACCTGGCATAGTTGTCCACACCAAAAACCCCGCCAGTGAGCCAGGATTTTTTGTTTGCTCTATCTAATTCATTACTATCGGCTCGGCTTGGAGCACCATCCCGGGGCCGCCGCCGTAGGGTCGCTCATCCGCCTTGCCCCATTTATTTTGCACAAAGTCGCGCAGCTGATATGTCTTCACTGAAAGTATTCCCTCTTTTTGTGCGCGCCCCAAAATCGACGCCTTTGTATAGGCATCTATCACTTCGGGGAATAGTGTGACCACATGAAAACGCATACTGTTTTATATCCCAACCGAACAATGCCCAGAAAAACAAAGTAGGTACAACAATCCGTAAAAACGCATTGAACTTGGCAAAAATAGAGAAGCAATGATTAGCCCCAGAAGAACAGAAGAGACAACAACAAACAATGTCACAAAGAAAAAAGTTCTTTTCTTTGCAACAAAAATATCTTTCTCCGTCATCTTTTCTATCAGATACGGTTTGTCTTTATCGTCCATGTTTTGATTTTTACAAATCCAAACTCCCCATCGCTTCGTCTATCGACTTCATCGCGGGGGTTGCGGGTGCGGCGTGCGTGCCGTCCCAGCCGGTGTCTGCCGAGGAGCGGATGCCGCCCGCGGGCTCGTTGATCTTGAGGTTGACGCGCGCGTTGTGCTTCATCCCGACCACGCGCAGCAGCGTGCGGATTGCTTTCGCGGTGTTGCCCGAGCGGCCGATCACCTTGCCCATGTCCTCGGGGTTGAGATCCATCGTGAGCAAGACACCCATCTCGTCGACGGTGCGATTGACCTTGACCTCTGCGGGATGCTCGACCAGCCCTTTGACGACGAATTCCAAAAATTCCTGATCTTTTTCTATCATGACAGTATATGTAATTTTAGTAACAACCGACAGTTGTTATTTTATGCAGCAACGGACTCTTCTGCAACCGAGTTATTCGACTCGGGAGCGGCTTCTACTTCTGCAGGAGCTGCCTCTACGACTGGAGCATCCGGTGCAACTTCAGCAACCGGAGCAGCTGCTTTGGGTGCCTCTGCGGGGACATCTTTGGGAGCCACAACTTTCTTTGGCAAGACGTTGATCTTTTTTGCGTTGATGATTTTCTGCGAGACGAGCAGGTTGTGTACCGTGTCGGAGACCTGCGCGCCTTGTTTGATCCATGCCAAGATGCGCTCGCCCTTGAGCTCGACGCGGTTGACGCGCGGGTCGTAGGAGCCGACCATCTCGAGGTAGTTGCCGGTCTTTGGCTTCTTTTTAGAGTCAACAACAATGACCCGAAAACTCGGGTCGTTCTTTTTGCCGCGGCGCTGAAGTCGGATTTGAATCATATGCTAGTTAATGTAGTGAAAATCCCTCTCGGGCGAGGGTGCTGACACTGTAGCAGATGCTGGCGCAAAGTCAATTTGTGCGCTAGAATGCCCCCATACATGGCTCCCCGTCCTGGTCGGCACGACCATCAGCGCCCGCAGGGCAATGCTGCAAAAAAGCGAATAGCGGGCATTATCCAACTGACACGCAAAGGTGTCGGCTATGTGCCATGGCCACTCGAGGATGCCGAACTTGAGCAAGGTCGCCGCAAAGAAATCGCATCGGCCAAGAGTGCAGGCGTGGCCAAAGACGCCAAGGCGGATATCGAGATTGCTCCCGAGTACTTAAACGGCGCACTCAACGGCGACCTCGTCGAGGTTGAGGTGGTCGGGCTCTTTCCGCGCCCCAAGGGCACCGTCGTTGCCGTGACCGAGCGTGCCAAGACCGAGTTTGTCGGCACGCTCAAGCAAGGCGCTGGCGGCTGGGTCGTGCTCGCGAGCGACATCAAGTTTTATCGCCCGATCAGTATCGCCCGTGTGCCGGAGGGTGCAAAACCGGAGGACCGTGTACTGGTCAAGCTGCTCTCCTTTAGCGGCGGCAAGGACCCCGAGGGCGAGATACTCGAGGTGATCGGCGCCGCTGGCGACCATCGCACCGAGATGAACGCGATTGTACTCGAGCACGGCTTCTCGACTACCTTCCCGCCCGAGGTGCTGCGCGAGGCAAAAGAAGTTGAGAAAAATCACGCAGCAACGATTGCCGAGGAGGCACGCAAACGTGTCGACTACCGCGACGTGGTGACGATGACCATCGACCCATTTGATGCAAAGGACTTTGACGATGCACTTTCTGTACAGACGTTGGATAATGGCGACTATGAGGTTGGCGTGCATATTGCCGACGCGACGTATTTTGTCCGCCCGGGCACGGCGCTCGATGACGAGGCGACCAAGCGCGGCACGTCGGTGTACTTGGTCGACGCGACGATCCCCATGCTGCCGCTCGAATTGTCGGGCAATGTCTGTAGCTTGCGCGAGGGCGAGGATCGGCTCGCGTTTTCGGCAACGTTCCGCATCACGCCCGCGGGCGAGGTGCTCGACCGCCGGTTTGAGAAATCAATCATCCGATCTAACAAGCGCTTTACCTACGAGGAGGCACAGGCGGTACTCGACCAACATGATGGAAAAAAGATTAAAACAGACACTACTACTGCAGGTATATCTAAGAACTCACATACGGAAAGTGTCGTATCAAAAGAGTTTGAGAAAGAGTTGCTGATACTGCGCGGGCTGGCACGCATCTTGCGAAAAGGGCGCGAGCACGACGGTGCGATCGACTTTGGCGACAACGAGGTCAAGTTTGTCTTGGATGACAAAGGTGTGCCCGTGCAGGTAATCCGCAAGGAGCGCATCGAGACCAACCAACTGATCGAGGAGTTTATGCTGCTCGCCAACCGCGAGGTGGCAAAGCAGGTGACCAAGCTGGCAGAGAAGGTGCCCGAGCACGGGCTGGTGTTTCTCTATCGTATCCACGACAAGCCAAAGGAGGATCGCATCGAAGAGCTCGCGACGTTTGTCCGCGCGATTGGCTACGAATTTGGTCGGATACAAAAGAAAGGTGGCGCACCAAACAAAAGTCATTACTCCGCACGCGACATCGGCAAGTTGCTCGAACAAATAGAGGGCAAGCCGGAGGAGCACTTGATCCGCACGGCAACACTGCGCTCGATGGTGCGGGCTATCTACTCGACAAAGAACATCGGGCACTTTGGCTTGGCGTTCGACTACTACACGCACTTTACCTCGCCCATCCGCCGCTACCCCGACATGCTGGTGCACCGCATCCTCGCGTCACACCTCGACGGGCACCCGATCTCGCGCCGCGAGTATGGCGACCTCGAAAAGAGATGCATCTCGGCAAACGAGCAGGAGGCAAAAGCCGTCAGCGCCGAGCGCGACTCGATCCGCTACAAACAAGTTGAGTACCTGCTCGCACGTATCGGCCAAGAGTTCGACGCCGTCATCTCGGGCGTCACTGACTGGGGGCTGTATGTCGAGGACACGGTGAGCGCCTGCGAGGGGCTGGTGCGCGTGCGCGCCATTGGCGACGATTTCTATAATTATGATCCAAAATCCTACGCACTCGTTGGGCAGCGTACTCAAAAAAAACACGCCCTCGGAGATCGAGTGCGTGTAAAGTTGGTTGCCGCTGACCTTGCGGCACGAACGGCAGATTTCGAGCTGGTTCGTTAATTCTGACCCTTCGCGCCACACCCGCCCTTGTGTGCGTACACAAAACCTTGTAAAGGGTCTCTGTTAGCACATCTCGGCGTTGTCATCAGGTCAAGAATGCGCAACAGGAGCCGATAGATAGACATCGGCACTTGGTCGAACGAATCAGCTTGCGTCTTCCGTCCATCTGGATATTCGACCCAGACAATCAGCAACTGTTCGTAACCAGGAGCATTTTGGAAGTATGCCGCAAACCGGACTCCCTCCGCGTTAGTGATTGATGCACAAGGCAATGCATGCGCGATCCTTTCCTTCACAATTTTCGCCCCTCTATCCTCCAGGGATTTTCGGAATCGGGATGGTCGTCTACCGACAGCGGCAACTCTTGCGCAGGATCCACCTGATTTGCGCAACCCTGATCAGGACACTCAGACGGAACTTCGAGAGCAATTTGGCTATCTGTATCAGAAAGCATCGTTCTACCCTCTTACTTCCCCGCCCTCATTGACGGTGGACATCTTGAGCATACTATTGTGCCGCTATTTCGCAACTGCAACCACTACTTCCCCGATTTGGTGCGGTTGTCTTGCTTGCAAAGCATCTGGCAATTTTCGGCAACGGTTTTGCCGCCGCGGCTCCATGGCACCACATGGTCGGCTTCCATCTCGTCGATTTTGTACTGTTTTTTACAGGTTGGGCAGACACCTTTTTGCTCTTCGTATTTTTTGATTTTTGTCTTGTCATCAAACGCACGCAGATTGAGCGTCCGCTCGTCTCCTGTCAACAGATATTCGTAGATACCTTTCTTGTTGTCCACCTCGTCGTCCTCGATGAGCTCGACAATCCGCTGCTCCAACTTCGCTGCGTTGAGTGCGTCGTCTTTGTGCTTGTTGTACAGCTCACCCCACTCGAGACCTTTCATGATCTTGCGATACTCGGGGAAGACGCGCTTGACCCAGTCCATCACCGATTGGAAGTACTGCCACAGCTCCTGCGCGTCGGCGTCCTGTTGGTGGCGGCTCATATAATTTTCTATCTGGTCGCCAGAAATCCACTCAAGCGCTTTTTCCAAATACTCCTGTCTGATAGGCGTACCCGTCAAATATTTTTCGGCGACTTGGTATGCGGGGCCGCCAGTGCGCGAGAACCAACGCTTGGCATCCGCGAGCCACGGGCCGGTGTGAAGTGCGTTCAGGAGTTCTTGTGTAAAAAGCGGCTTACCTGCAATATTGATTGTCTTAAACCACACCAACTTCTCGCTCTCCGAACCCTCACACACATATACCGAAAGTTCGTAATCCAAAATCTGCTTCTGTTGATCAGAGGTGAGATTGTTAAACGCCATCTCGTGCCCGTCATCAAACTTGATCGGAATAATTTCTGTCACAAATTTACAGATTGAGATTGTACGCTGCTGTCCATCCATCAGCTCATAGGTGCCATCTGGGCTGACCGACCAGTACATCGTGTTGAGCGGGTAGCCCGCCCGCACCGTCTTAATCACCGCATCACTCTCTTTTTGACCATAAATAAACTCGCGCTGATATGCTGGCCGAATATTGAGTTTGCCGCCGTACCCAACGACGCCATTTTCGCCATCATCTTTATATCCTGCAATAACATCGCGAACAGTGATTTTTTCGAAATCTTTTCCAGACAGTTTTATTTTCATACTACTTTTTCTGTATAATAATTCTAAAGTACGGGGACTTCCCTTGTACCACTAAATCCTTATCATCATTACCTTTCCTAAACCGCACAATCTCAAACTGTGCTGGATTGTATTTTTCGAGAAACGTAATCGGTACACCCATTGCGCCCGTGTAATCTACAGGAATATCTGCCACTTTGGCAACCTCTATGGCGTCATAGTTATCATAGGTTGGATATTCCTCAGGAGAGTATTTTCTGAAAAGCGGAACCTCCTCGTGACGAGAATCATGGTCCATGTTCGTAAACCAACCAACGTTGCGAAACTTTACCAAACCAGTATTTTCATCATACACGCCACTAGCAAACTCCCGAGCATACTCTTTTGGTATGGAAAAATAGGCATTGCCATTTGCAAAACCGTGTCCCAGCCAAAGTTTGTTTTCTTTAATCAACTTAAAAATCTCTTTATACGTAATTGCGTTTTTACTGCCAATAATTAAAAACTGTTTGTCGTATTCGACGAGCTGCGCGACAAACTCGCGAAAGAGCGAGAACGGCGGGTTGGTGACCACAATGTCCGCCTGTCGGAGCAACTCGACACACTCGGCACTGCGAAAGTCGCCTGCAGCGTAGGTGTCATCGCCGTGCAATTTTCGTGCAACATTTTTGTCATGCTTCAGCAACAACTCAACGTCAGTCAAATTGGTTGCACCATCGTTATTCATATCTGGCACTTCGTTGATCTCGACCATATACGGCCCCTCGCCTTTGGGCTTTAACCCCTCAATGTCAAAAAGTGGGAGCTGTTTGCCGACAATGGGGCTTTTGACATAACTTGCGGCTATCAATTTCTTTAGACCGAGCGTGTGGAAGTTGCCTGCGAAATATTTGAAGAAATTACTTTCAAATGGGTCGTCGCAGTTGCAGAGGATTGTCTTGCCACGCAATTGCGCTCGGTAGTGCTTGAGCTCGTTGGCAATATCGGCGAGTTGCGTATAAAACTCGTCTTGTTTGGCGCTCTTTGCGCTATGCAAACTTTGATTGAGTGATGTATTCGCCATACCTATATACTACCGCCTGCGCAGAATGTCGCCACCCAGCGCATACACACCCGATTTTTACTTTGCAACCGCCAAGGCGTCTTCGAACTTGATGGAGAGGAGTTTGGAGATTCCGTCGGAGCCCATCGTGACGCCGTAGAGGACGCCGGCGCGGGACATGGTCTCGCGGTTGTGGGTGATGACGATGAGCTGCGAGCGCTGTGCCAAAACCTCGATCATGTCGCCATAGCGGCGCGAGTTTGCCTCGTCGAGCGCTGCGTCTGTTTCGTCGAGTATCAAAAACGGCGGCGGGTTGACCTGCGACATCGCAAAGATGAGCGCGATTGACGTGAGCGCGCGCTCGCCACCCGAGAGCATGTGCAACCCTTTGACGCGCTTGTGCGGCAGCGAGATGTCGACCTCGACGCCATCGTTTTTATGCGTGTTCACTCGCGCGGTTGCGTCTTGTGCTATGCCACCACGGAGAGAATCATCCCCGGCAGATGCGCGATAGTTTGGTGAAAATTCGCTTGCGCTTGTAGCATCATCTTCATCACGATCTGCATCTGCGCGCGCAGTTTGGACAAGAGACAGCGTCGCGCTGCCGCCACCAAAGACGAGTTTAAAAAATCGGTCGAACTCGGTGGCGACGGTCGCGATCCCGCTCGCAAAGCGCT
The DNA here is from genome assembly GCA_903819895.1 of Candidatus Adlerbacteria bacterium. GTDB lineage: Bacteria > Patescibacteriota > Minisyncoccia > Phycocordibacterales > SBAW01 > GWA1-54-10. The sequence continues at coordinate 16,058 of CAIJFH010000007.1, read as the reverse complement.
CCTCCAATGTTGCCGTGAGGTCGGCAATCAGCTGGTTGAGCGACGCGGCACTTTGCTCGAGGTCGGCGGTCTCACGCGCGAGAAATTGCTCGCGCTCAGTGGTTTCTTTAAACTCTTTGAGCACCTCGGAGGCATTCGCCGCGCCGCTTTCCTCGACTTTAATTTTGACGCGCTCCAACTTGCGGCGACGATCATCCTGACGCTCCTGCGGCTCATCAACAATGTCGGCATCCGACAGCGGCTCGCCAGTGTCGCCCCGCACCTCATAGCTGTCGTAATCGGCGATGGCGCGACCAACCAACGCCGCTGCCTCGCCGAGCTCGGCACGAAACCGCTCCTGCGCCCGCAACAACGTCTCCTCGCGCGAGCGAAACGCCGCGAGTTTTGTCTCGAGTTCGCTCCGGCGTGCCATCGCGGCAAAGAGTTCTCGCTCGCCTTCGCGGTTGGCATCCTTTTCATTCTCGATTTTTTTTCGAAGCTCCGCGACCTGCTCGCTTACCTCTTTTGCTTTTTGTTCTACCTCGGCAAGTTCTGTCTCGAGCGATTGCTTTTTTTGATTAAGCTCGTCGGCCGAGACACGCGGCTGCTCGACCCGGACCATCCGCCGCAAGAAATCTTTTGCCAAAACAATCAGCGCCTGGAGCGTGCGCTTTGCTCCCGCATCGTCGAGCGTCAACGCCTGTTGCAGCTCCTGCTCCACCTGCTCGCCAAACTCGCGTGCTTGCGCGGCGGGGACACTGTCGACCATCGTCGTGATGATCCGTGCTTGCGCGGCAAGTTCGCCCTCGACCCGCCCCAACTCGCGACCAAGCGAGTCGCGACGCGCCACGAGCCGTCGACCCTCGTCCTCCAAATGCACCAACTCGGATGCGCCTGCGTCGTTTTGTTTTTGCGCGAGTGCCGCGCGCAGCGCGGCAATGCGCGTGCCGAGCGTTGTGTGCTCTTCCTGTGGGATGCGTCGCTCCTCGGCCAAAAGCAGTTGCCCAACGCGAATGCGCACGCTCTCGCGTTTCAAATATTCTAGATACAGCTCGGCGAGCGAGTCACGCAACTTCTGCGACTCCTCAATCTTTTTTACTTGAGCGCCGAGGTAGCGCAAGTGCGGTGCCAGCTCGCGGCGCAAGCCCTCGACCTCGCGCATATTCTCGGCGGTCTTCTCCAACTTCTTTAGCGCCTCAACTTTTTTATACAAAAATGCCGTGAGCCCCAGCGCATCCTCGATCATCTCGCGGCGCTCGCGGGGGCTAGCGGTCAGCACACGGTCGGCCTCGCCTTGCGAGATGATATGGTGCCCCGACGCGCCGATGTTTGCCGATGCCAAGAGCTCGGTGATATCGCGCAGCCGCACGTGGCTGCCGTTCAACATATACTCATTCCCCCCATCGCGGTTGACCACGCGCTCGAGGGTCACTTCATCAAAGTCCACCGTGAGCAGCCGCTTGCCGTCGATGTTTGGATTATCAAACACCAACTTGACTGACGCTCGCCCCGCGCGCGGCACCGCTGCCGAGCCATTCCAGATCATATCCTCGCCACGCTTGCCGCGCATCGACTTCATCGACTGCTCGCCGAGCACAAAACGAAACGACTCGGCGATGTTGCTCTTGCCCGAGCCGTTGGGCCCCACAATCGACGTAATCGCCGTGGCAAACTCCAAGGGCGTCCGCTTTGCAAACGATTTAAATCCAGCAAGCTCAATCGACTTCAGGCGCATAGTGTCTAGTATACCTCGTCATGCGACCCAATGCTGATAAACCAAATCGCCCCATCTTGTGCATAAAAGACAATTCGATAGTCAAAAGAGATTGACGCGGCGCAGCATCCTTTGAGTGGACCTCCGAGCGCATGCGCCTTTGCACTCGTATCATAAGGATTCGCCGCGAGTTGTTGCATCAACCGAACTGTCTTGGGACGCAAATCGGGATGCCGTTTGATAAAACGAGTGAGCATTCGTTCAAATCGAGGGGTTGTCTCGATACGCAACATAGCTACACTTCCAACGTCCGAAACAATGCCGACACAGAGGAGTGAGCTCGGCGCTTGCCCGAGCGCGCTTCAGCCAAACTCATGTATGTCTCGATAAGAAAATGATTGCGCGTCACCACCCGAGCGGCTTTCTCCGCCTCCTGTGCCAACTTTTTAACTACCGCAACATCTTTTGGACTCATGGGTATAGTATATCACATTACCACCCCTTTTCACTGAGCGCGCGGCGCGCGGCGGTTTGTTCGGCTTCTTGTTTTGACTTTCCTTCGCCCTGTGCCAAGAGTGTCTCTTTGACATACACACCGACAAGAAAGTGTTTGTCGTGGTCGGGGCCGGTCTCTTTGAGGACCGAGTAGTACGGCGTCGAACCCTCGACCTCCTGCGCCTTTTCTTGCAGGGTCGACTTGGCATCCTGCCACAACCGCTTCTCGAGTATGTCGGCAAGCTTGGGCAACAGTGACATCGCGATAAACTGCTTTGCTGCATCATACCCTTGGTCGATGTAGATAGCGCCGACCACCGCCTCGAACGCGTTGGCAAGCAAAATTTGCCGCGCACGACCATTGTCCTTTGCCTCGCCACGCGACAACAAGAGGTAGTCATTCATCCCAAGTGATGCTGCCACTTCGGCACAGGTAACCGCGTTGACGAGCGCCGCGCGGTAGGACGTCAGCTCGCCCTCGTCTTTGTTGGGAAATGTTTCAAACAAGTAATGTGTCGAGACCAGCTCAAGCACTGCGTCACCCAAAAACTCGAGCCGCTCGTTGTGGGTCAAGGCCTCGCCGCGATGCTCGTTGATGTAGGAGCGGTGCGTAAACGCTTGGCGCAGTAGCGCACGGTCGTGGAACGAGAATCCTATTTTCTCTTCAAATGTCGAAAAATCTTTTTCCATAGCATCCGTTATTTAGTAGTCAGTTTTTCTACCGCTTTGAGTACGACCGGCAGCATGTCGTCATAAAAATTGAGTTCGAGCGCGTCCTTAAGCAGAAACCACTTTGCATCATCAAGCCCACCTTTCTGCGCGAGCGCGATGTCGGTAAACGGCGACTCGGCAAGAAAGTAGATTACATGCTTGCGCTTTTTGCCTGCTGCCGGGTCAGAGGCGACGTACTCGTTCTCGCCCAAGCGCTCCTTGGGGGTGATATCGAGACCAATCTCCTCTTTGATTTTGCGCACGACGCCGTCCTCGGGTGTCTCCTCGGGGATGAGCTTGCCCTTCGACAAGGTCCAATGCCCAAAGATGTCGTGCACAAGAGCAAGATACACGTCCCCGTGCTGGTGCGCAAACACCACCGCGCCGACAAGCCGCTCCTGCGGCATCTGGTCGTAGGGCACATCTTTTTTCTTTTTTGAAATTTCATCCTTGCCCGGCTCGCCGAGCTCTTTGTATACCGCACCGAGGACCCCGTTGACAAAGCGGCCACTGTTGTCGCCGCCAAAACTTTTTGCCAGCTCGATTGCCTCGTTGATCGCCACCTTTGCGGGCACCTTTTCGCGATCAGAAAAGAGGAGTTCGAAGAGCCCGAGCCGGAGCACATTGCGGTCGATTGGCGCGATGCGGTCGAGCGGCCACTCGGGCGCGGCCTTTTCAATCACCAAGTCGAGGTCGGTCTTGTGGGACAGTGTCCCGCGCAGGAGCTCCTCCATAAACGGCAAATCGCCCGCCCCGGGGGCGAACTCGTCGGCATTGCGCTCAAGTATCTCTACAGCAACAGCGATGGCACAACTGCGAAACTCGCACTCGAAGAGTGTTTGGAGAACGACTGATCGTGAGAGGTGCCGATTTGCCATTGTGTAGAAGAACGAGCGGTCGAACAGGAACCGGAGAGCACCGAAAGAAGATGCGCGAACAACTCTATACTACACTACTTCGTAGCAGCTTCTTTCTTTGCCTTCCCCTCGCGCTTGGCAACCTTTGCTGCCTTGGCTGTTGCCTTCTTTGCTACGTCAACAACGATGCGGCCACGGTAGCGGCCACAGGACGCACAGGCGCGATGCGACACGCGGACAGCGCCACACTCGCAGGTAGCGAGCGTCTGGGCCTTGAGCGCGTGATGCGAACGGCGGTTAGCCGTGTGCGCGCGGGTATGTCTCATGCGGACGACCATGCGGCCAATGTACCAAATAGGGCTACAAAAAGCAACTATCCCGGTTGTGCACATCGCCAGAGGCAACATGCAGAAACCGGGACAGTGGGAACGAAAGTTAGGCAGCCACGTTGAATTCGGTTTTTGCAACGAACTGCCCACAACCCTCAGTTGGGTCGGGAGATGGGTGCAGACCTTCCCCCAACAAAGGACAGGCAACTTGTAGGGCTGGTACCTGCCGACCAAACCGTTCAACAGTAATCGGCGGACCAACCCAGTGACCTCGTCCAGCGTAACCGATACACTGGCAACATTGGTGTACACTCATATTGAAAGCAACCGGCACGGCGGCACTCCTTCTTGTATCTTTAGACAATTTCGACAGATGGCTCTTTTGTAGAGTCCTATCTGCCTAAGAACATCCCCTGATTGCAAACCTCTATATACCACAAAAATGGCGATGATGCTATGGTCGCTTCTTTTGTTTATCCACAAGATTAAAACTGCGGCGATGGATGGGAGACGTGCCGTGCTTTTTGATCGCCGCGTAGTGCGCGAGGGTGCCGTATCCTTTATGTATCTCAAATCCATACTCGGGATACTTTTTTGCCAGTTGTTGCATCAAGCGGTCGCGCGACACTTTTGCCGCAATCGACGCGAGCGAGATAATCGGCTCGCTCGCGTCCCCACGGATGATGGTCTGTTGCCGGTACTCCACCGGCGCCTTGAGCGACCCGTCGAGCAACACGTGCAGCGTATCCACCTCGAGCCCATCGGCAAGGGATCGCAATCCCCGCGCGAGGGCGTGCTTGATGGCGCGCGAGATGCCGATCTCATCAATCATCGCCGCGGATGCGTACTCAACCACATACGAGACGCCGCCTATGCCTGCTTGCTGTTGCAAGAGTGTAAAAATCTCTTCGCGTTTTTTCTCCGAAAGTTGTTTGGAGTCAGCAACACCACAAAACGTCGTTCGTATATCAAACTCAACTGGCACCATCACCACACCAACCGCCACCGGCCCCGCCAAGGGCCCGCGCCCCGCCTCGTCGATACCGATTACCCAATCTGTTTGCGTCATGCAAAAAATACTATCGCTGCTTTCGCCACCGCGGAGCAAAGCGGATCATCCAGGCAAACAGTGTGGCTTGCAGCTTACCCATCCCTCGCGCACGCATCCCCTCGTATGCGCGCTGTTGAAACTCTTTCAAATCAGTCCCCTCGTAGCACAACTTCCCATCTTTAAAACAATAACTGCAGTATGTATCCGACCCACTCTTGCCCGGATCTTTACTGAGCGGCATCAAACAACTTTCGCAGCTTTTGTTCGACATAAATATGTACGCGTTAAAAAGTGGTTAATACTTTTAGTATGCACCTCCCGCCGAAAAAATCCACACAGCATGGAAAGCTGGTGTTAAAATATCCAACATGAAGCAGTTTTTGGAGTGGATAGGTATCAAGCAGAAACTCGACACACACGAGTATAACCCACCACTGATTACCGAGGGCGACATGTACTGGTGCGCCGTGGGCGAAAACGTCGGTATCGAAGTGAGCGGCAAAGACCGCCACTTTACCCGACCAGTTATCATTCTCAAGAAATTTGGTCGACTCGGATTTCTTGGTATCCCGACTACCACCAAGGAACGCTCTGGCAGCTGGTACGTCTCGTTTGTACACAAAGGAGTGCACGAGACAGCAATGCTCAACCAAGCGCGAGTGTTCAGCTACAAGCGGCTCGATAAAAAGATGGGCAGTTTGGATGATGCGGACTTTAAAAAAGTAAAAGAGGCCTATATCAGCCTCTTTACTCAATGACCCTCGCTTTCGCGAGGTCGCGGGAAAATCCCGAATGTGCCTATAGTATACAGCAGAAGGGTGTTTAGACGCAAGTAATGCTCGTATTGGCTCGCTTTGCAGCAAACCAGTATACTGCCCCATATGTCTGCTACGTTTGCGCCGCTCTATGTCCACTCGCACTACTCGCTGCTGAAGGCACTGCCGAAGCTGCCGGACTTGGTCAAGGCGGCGAAGGAGCGCGGCTGTACGTCGCTCGCGCTCACCGACCTCGGCAACCTCTACGGCGCGATTGAGTTTTATCAGGAGTGCAAAAAAAAGGAAATCAAACCAATCATCGGGATCGACATCGCGCTCGCCGCGCCCGAGGACGCGTCGGCGCAGAGTGGCGGGCGGCTGGTGCTCTTGTGCGAGAGCGAAGTGGGATACAAAAACCTGCTCGCACTGTTGACCGAGACAAACTTGGATCCTAATCGACCAGATGGCGAAGCAAAAATATCACGCGAGCAGTTGTTGAGATATAAAGACGGATTGATTGCGCTCGTGCCACCGCGCTACGTCGCGCAGCTCGAGAAATATCGCGACCTGTTTGACGCCGAACATTTTTACACCGACGTGCCGATGCAAGAAGTGTTCTACCTCGACCCCAGCGACCGCCGCGCGTGGGAGACGATGCGCGCGATCGAGCACAAAGGGCCAGGCGAGGAAAACGGTTTGGACGACGAGGACGACCTCTACTTTTTTTCTGCAGAGCAGATGCAGGAGACGTACACGCCAGAGCAACTTGCAAAAACACTGGCCATCGCGGAGCGCTGCACGGTTGAGATGGTGCTCGGCAAATTTGTCTTCCCCCACTTCCCGCTCCCGCCCGGCAAGACCGACGACGAGATGCTACGCGAGCTGTGCATGCAGGGGCTCCACGCGCGCGGACTCGACGGCCGTGCCGATGTCTTGGAGCGTCTCAACTACGAGCTCGGCATCATCGCGTTTAAAGGATACGCCGCATACTTTTTGGTGGTGGAGGATCTGATCCGATTCTCGCGCGAGAACGGTATCTACAGCAACATCCGCGGCTCGGTCGCCGGGTCGATGACCACGTATCTTTTGCAAATTACGAAGATTGATCCGCTGGAGTATAAGATCCCGTTTGAGCGATTTCTCAACCCCGAGCGCCCCTCCGCCCCCGACATCGATATGGACTTTGCCGACAACCGCCGCGACGAGGTGATCGACTACGCGCGACACAAGTACGGCAAGGATCATGTCGCACAAATTGGAACATTCGGGACGATGCTCGCGCGCGGCGTGGTGCGCGATGTCGCCCGCGCACTCGGCTACCCCTACGGGCTTGGCGACCGTATCTCGAAAGAAATCCCCTTTGGCAGCCAAGGGTTCCCGATGACGCTCGACCGTGCACTGGAGGAAAACCCCGAGCTCGGCAAAATGTATAAAGCTGAGGATGAGGTCAAAGAGGTTATCGATCTCGGCAAAAAAATCGAGGGCTGCGCGCGACATGTCGGCGTGCATGCAGCGGGCGTGGTGATCGCGCCCAAGCCGCTCGTGCTCTATGCGCCGCTCCAGTTCGACCCCAAAGGCGGCAAGATTATCACACAGTACGACATGTACTCGGTCGGCGAGGACGGCGTCGGGCTCACCAAGTTTGATTTCTTAGGCATCCGCAACCTCACCATCCTCGCCAACGCGGTGGCGCTCGTTAACAAACTGCGCGGTATGTCGCTCGACATCGAGACCATCCCGCTTGATGATGCGAAAACCTACGAGATGCTCACCCGCGGCGACACCGAAGCGACCTTCCAGCTCAATGGCTCGGGCATGACACGGTTCCTCAAAGAACTGCGGCCATCGTCGATCCACGACATCAACGCGATGGTCGCGCTCTATCGCCCAGGCCCCATGCAATTTATCCCGCAGTATATCGAGCGCAAGCACAACGCATCACTCATCTCCTACCTCGACCCGGCGATGGAGCCGATTCTCAAACAAACGTACGGCATCTTGGTCTACCAAGACGACCTCTTGATCATGGCAAACCAGCTGGCGGGATACACCTGGGGCGAGGTGGACAAGTTTCGCAAAGCGGTCGGTAAAAAAATCCCCGAGGAGATGGCAAAGCAGAAGGAGAAGTTTATCGTAGGATGCGTCGAGCACTCGCACTGGCCGCGCGCCAAGGCGGAACGTGTGTGGGCGTGGATCGAACCCTTTGCTGCATACGGGTTTAACAAAGCGCACTCGGCATCCTATGGCCGCGTCGCGTACCAAACCGCGTATATGAAGGCCAACTTCCCTGTTGAGTACATGGCGGCAGTGATGACGGCAGAGTCGGGCGACGTCGAGACAATTTCGGTGATGGTCGGCGAGTGCAAGCGGCTCGGCGTGCCCGTGCTGGCACCCGACATCAACGAAAGCTTTGGCGACTTTACGGTCGTGATGAGCACACACGACATCCAAGGGTTACCCTTGGATCAAGCTAGCCCGAGCGCAATCCGCTTTGGACTCTACTCGATCAAAAACTTTGGCGTTGGTGTCGCGGACGCGATTATCGCGGAGCGGAAAGCGAACGGCGCGTACACATCACTCTCCAATTTTTTGCATCGCATTGGTGATCAGAGTTTTAACAAAAAAGGACTCGAAGCGTTGATCAAGTGCGGTGCATTAGATAGTTTTGGTGAACGCGGCCAAATGCTCGCAAATATAGAACTGCTGCTGCAATACTATCGCGACGCGACAAAAGACCACAGCCAGGATTCGCTCTTTGCACTGATGGGTGGCGCGCAGGACGAGGTGCGGATGCAACCCGCCGCCGAGGCGCCGATGGACACGCGGCTCGTGTGGGAAAAAGAGTTGCTCGGGCTGTATGTCTCGGGGCACCCGCTCGACAAGCACAAAGACAAACTTGCTGCCCGCCCGATGACGATCGAGGAGATGAAGCAAAAAATCATGCCAGGGATGACGGTTGTCGTCGCGGGGATGCTCGCCGACGTGCGCGTCATCTTAACAAAAGGCGGCGACCAGATGGCGTTTATCAAACTTGCCGACCACGATGGCTCGGTCGAGGCAGTGATCTTCCCCAAGGACTACGCCGAGCACAAGGCGATTATCCAAGCCGACACGTGTATCAAAATTAAGGGTCGGCTCTCCAACCGCAACGGCGAACTCTCCGTAGTTGCCGAAAAAATAAAAGCGTTGTAGAGTAGTGGTGGCTAGAACAAAGAGGTCTGCGCCATGGCACAAGCAGCGAATACTGCTACCAGTAAAGGTGAGGCGAACCAAACGACCCCACCGAAAGAGGAAACGTCATGGCAACCAAGGGCGGGTTTGATTCCGCCATCTGGATATCTGCAGGACCCGATGCGTCAATTCGAGCCCTGGAGCAATCCGCTCTTGGCGATGTATTACCAATAGGGATTGACCACCAGTGCACCGCTCCTCGCCTCAGGAGCCGGTGCACTTCGTCTTTATATATAGAGTTGCCGAAAAATGGGAGGCGATATACAGTTGTTGCGGCAGCAACAGGAGGACTCGATGCCCAAAAAACTTTTTTGTCCCTGTGATTGTCACAAACCCCCATACGTTCTTGTTTGTCACACAACAGATCGCTGTTGTGAACACCCCTTTTGGACTAAAAGAGAAATGGAGAGGGGTACACCAAACAACTGTCCTGTTCGTGATGAGGACGAGCCGCCTTATCCTGAGCGATGAGGCGGTACTTTTATTTATTGACGACACACACCAGACGCGCTAGCATGCAGAGGTCGGAGATTGGCTCGCCTACCAAGCGAGTGCGGGAGACCAAGTCGCGCAAACGACCTAATCCGATACAGAAGAGAGCCCGAATAATCGGGAAGCTAGGTGGAACCACGGTCACACAAGATCGCCCTAGTGAGTGCGTCGAGCAATGTGCTCGCGCGTTCGCTCGGGCGTTTTTCGTTTTTATTTATCTAACACTCCTCGCAGCGGGACAACACTACTATGGAAGAAAAAGAGCAGAAAGAAAACGTTTTACAAGAGCGCGATCACAAAAAGCTCGGGCCCGAGCTGGAACTCTTTTACATCGACCCGGTCGTCGGCAAAGGGCTGCCGATGTTCCTCCCCAAGGGCGCCATCATCAAGCGCGAGCTGGAGCAATTTATCATCGACGAGGAGACCAAGCGCGGCTACCTGCATGTCCACACGCCCGACTTGGCAAAACTCGAGCTGTACATCAAGTCGGGCCACTACCCGCACTACAAGGACTCGATGTATGCGCCGATCCAGATCGATGACGAGCAATTTATGCTGCGGCCGATGACCTGCCCACACCACTTCCAGATGTTCCTGTCCCGCCCGCACAGCTACCGCGAGTCGCCGATGCGCATCGCCGAGTTGGCACAGCTCTACCGCTACGAGCAGTCCGGCGAGCTGATGGGTCTCCAGCGTGTGCGCACCTTCTGCCTTGCCGACTCGCACATCATCTGCGCCAGCGAGGAGCAGGCGGTCGAGGAGATCAACGGCGCGCTCGACCTGATCGAGTACGTCGCGGGCGTGTTTGGGCTCACCTATGGTGTCGACTATCGCTACCGCTTGTCGCTCGGCGATCGCACCAACACCGAGAAGTATTACAAAAATGATGCTGCCTGGGAGAAGGGCGAGGGCTTGCTGCGCGCGCTGCTTGTCAAACGTGGCGCAGAGTTTTTTGAGGCAAAAGACGAAGCCGCGTTCTATGGCCCCAAGGTGGATATCCAGATGAAAAATGTCAACGGCAAAGAGGACACGGCGTTTACCGTGCAGTATGACTTCTGTCTCCCCGAGCGCTTTGACCTCACCTACGTCGACCAAAACGGCGAGAAGAAGCGCGCATTTGTCGTGCATCGCTCATCAATCGGCGCCATCGAGCGCATCATGGCTTTTCTCATCGAGCACTACGCAGGGGCGTTCCCGCTCTGGCTGTCGCCTGTCCAGGCAAAGATTTTGCCGATTAGCGATGCGCATGTAGCATACGCGACCGAGGTTTTGCAGACGCTCAAGGATGCGGGTATCCGTGCCGAGTTGGACGACAGCAACGAGACGCTCGGCAAAAAGATCCGCACCGCAAAGATGGAGAAAGTCCCCTACACGCTCGTCATCGGCGACGCCGAAGTTGCGTCAAAGACCGCGACGCTCGAGAGCCGCGACCTCGCCGCGACACAGCCAGACACCAAGGGCAAAATTGGTCAGCTGGCGATCACAGATATCATCGCCAAACTTACTGAAGAAATAAAAAACAGAAGCTAGAACTCAAAAAGTTTTCTGATACAAAAATCCCGCCAGTGAGGCGGGATTTTTTGTTTACGCGCGATACATTATGCGCGCTGGTGGATCTGCTGATAGATAAAGCTATCAATCCCCTCTGGGTTCTCTTTCTCTTGTGCTACTGCATGCACCGTTGATGCTGCGTGCGATGTTGGCGCGGTGTGTGCAACCGATGCGTGTGCTGCTGCTGGCTCATGTGCCGTGTGTGCATCATGCGCCGCGCTGCCAAAGAGCACCGAGCCAAACCAGCGTGCCGCGCGGTTTTGCACTCGCTTGACCGCGACCAAGTATGCAGCGAGCAAGCACCACACCCCAAGGAAAATCCAATACACCGCGGTGCCCCAGGGCCCCAAGTCGAGCCCCGTGTACGGCACTGCTGCAAGTGTCACGTACGGCGTCTGCTGCTGTTGCTGATAGACCACCGGCTGCTGGTAGGTCGGGTAGATGGTCGGTTGCTGCTGGTAGATAATCTGCTGCTGTTGCTGCTGATACACCGGGTAGGTCGGCTGCGGCACGTTGTACCACGGCGTGCCGGTAGTTGTGTTGTTGTAGACCGTGCTGGTGTTGGTCGTGTTTGTGGTGTTGTTGGTATTCGTTGTGTTGTTTATGTTCGTGGTCGTATTGGTATTGGTGTTCGTATTTGTGTTTGTATTCGTGTTCGTGTTGTTGTTGGTATTGTTGCCACCATTGTTGATCACGACACAGTTAGGGTATATCCCCGTCGTGCCAGTTGGGCAGTATGGCGTGGGGACCACACAGTTAGGATACGTACCCGTGGTGCCACTCGGGCACACTGGTGCTGGTGTCACACAATTGGGGTAGGTGCCCGTGGTCCCGGTGGGGCACACTGGTGTCGGCACAACGCAGTGCGGGTAAGTGCCGGTAGTGCCTGCAGGGCAGGTTGGCGTTGGCACGACACAATGCGGGTACACACCGGTCGTCCCCGTTGGGCACACCGGGGTTGGGATAACACAGTTAGGATACGTGCCAGTAGTACCGCTCGGGCACACCGGCGTTGGCGTCGTTGCCGGGCAACTCACCGACGACTGTGCGGTAGCACTGGTGCCTGCACCATTGACCGCGTAGACACCCCAGGTGTAGGTCGTGCCCGCGACCGCAGGAATACTCGCCACCGAGGTGCCGGTGAGCGTGCGCGTACACTGGTAGTAGCCATTCGCAGAACCGTTCTGCGTCCACCCTGCGGGGCATGCCGAAAGCGGCATCATCCACGCGAGATACTGTGTCGCATTTGACGCAGGCGACCACTGAATAGAAATCGTATTTGCGTTGCAGATACCCGAGAGCCCGGTTGGCGTCGGTGGCACCGGTGTCGGTGTCACGCAGTTAGGGTATGTCCCGGTAGTACCGCTCGGGCACACGGGGGTTGGCGGCACACAGGTGCCATCACCCGCACGCAGGAAGCGGAATTGCATCGGGTTGGAGTTGTCATGCTGCCACCACTGCCAGTTGTTGCCGGTGGGGTCGCTACCGCCAGTGCAGTAGGTTGTCCAGGTGACCGGCGTTGGGGTGACACAGTTGGGGTAGGTCCCTGTAGTGCCGCTCGGGCACACGGGGGTTGGCGCGGGCGGGACACAACTCACATTTGCGCCATGTGTCGAGCTGCAGACACCATTGGCACACGCATCAACCCACCACCCATAGGTGGCATAGAGACCAGGGATCGTGTACGACGACCCGACACTGTCCATGCACCAATTGCCCAGGACACCGTCGGCGCCACAGAGGCCTGTCCACGGATATTTGATATCGTTGACGCGCAGGTCGTATGTCGCACCTGGCACGGTCGACCACGAAAAGTGCGCGACATGATTGGTCGTGTCGCAGGTCGCAGTCAAGTTGGATGGATTAGCAGGAGCCACGGGCGTCGCCACAGCGACAACATCCGCCGGCCCACCATTCCCACCCGTACTCCCGTTGTCATTACCAGATGAGCCATTTGCTCCGCCAGCACTACCACCATCTCCACCACAGCAGCCATCTCCACTCGAACCACCAACACCAGCGCCGCCATTGTCACCACCTGCGCCACCACCGTCGCCAGCAGCACCCGCGCCCGAACCATCTCCACCCGCACCACCAGCACCCGCACCACCATCGTCAGCATGAACAAAGAGTGCATGCGTACTTACAATCGTGTTACCTGCCTTTGCTTGCAAAGAAGGTAGGAATGGAATAGCAACAAACAATATAAAAAGGGCAGCTGCACTAGCAACCATAATCTGTCCTATATTCTTTTTCATACCATCTACTTTTTTCATATTCATAACTCGTAATACTCCCACGAATAAATGTTATTTTTAATAATTACACGGAAGTATTGGAAACATGAATAAAGGTGGGGTGAGCGCAGAACGCCCACCCTCGCCCAAGAACCTACTTGAATACATCGGTCGCCAAGACCCGAGGTTGGTTTGGTTCGCGGCGAATGCAATGAGATTGGCCGACTTTTTGCACCCTCCGTCTTGACCAATTACAGCACACCCGTGGACGCATGAGCTGCTCGATATTGTCAGCTCCAACAAAACGAGTAAGCGTCAATGCTAGTCGCGACTCACCATGTGTCCACGGTGGCACAACTACATTTTCAGCCACTCTCCCCGGGCCAAAAATCATCCTCTCCCACTCGTCATCAGGGGGGATAAAACCGACACCCGGCAAGTCACGTCCATAATCGAAGGCACTTTCTCCACCCAATTCTTCCCACGCACCAAGAAAGTATGCCGCGCTTTCGGGTGAGAGTTCCAATAACCCTCGTTCAAGACACTCGCGTAACGACAAGGTGCATGGAAACACCCCGCCGTGGTCCCAGATAAATATTTGGGCACCCTGCCCTGAACTAGGAGTAGCCGTGCCGGGCACAGCAGTAATTGCTGCACCGCCCACCAGAAGATTGCGGCGCGTTATCATAACACACCCCCCGAGCATGCGCCTTTCGGCACGATTGCCAGCAGATCAAACCCGCCGAGATCCATGTACTGCATGAAATCGTTAGGTCGACCTGCAGACCTGTTTCGTGGAGTCGACGCAACCGCATTCATGCGATTCTCTGCTACCAAGTGCAACAACGGGACTTCCCGCCCTTGCCGGTCGAGAATTTTAACCGTCACAATTGGATCTTGATTTTGAGCATCCTTCAAGATCCCAACAGGAACAGCAACGCCGGCCTGCCCCTTTTGCAGAGGAACATTAGAGACCGAGTACCCCCCTCTGTTCTCGAACATTGAGGATCCTACGCCATCTCGATAACGAACCGGGTAGACAACCCGCTCGGCAACATACTGTAAGTTGCCCAGCGAAAACAGGGCAGTTGGACAAATCGACCGACTGGTGACTTTTTGGATGATTGGGTGTGTATATCTGCTCGGCACACCCACTGCTTCCACAACAGCTGCCGACACCAACGGCCCCTCTTCGACAACCGATACCGTCACCTGTACGAAACCGTTGCGAAAATGCCCTGGCCCCGGAATGAATCCGACTGTTTTGTAGAACGCAACCCAGTCAATATCTGCGGATGGGTTATGCGAATCCGGAGACGCCGCACACCCCGCCAGCAGCAACAATACGAAGAGAAGTCGCCACATTTTCCGTCACTCCATTTGGCCGTCCTATTTGTAAGGCGCGGCACAGTGGTTGATGGGCCCCTTTTAGTTACAAAGAGCCCTTCCTACCCTCTTATATACCACAGCTGGTAGAGTTTTGCAAGTGGTGCGCAGGTGTGCGCCATGCGTGCTTAGGCCCGCGGACTAAAGCCGCGCTTGAGCGCCATAATCGAGAGAAATGCCACCAGGAGACACGCGAGGACTAGCAGCGACCAGTAGACAACCGTCCCAATCGGCCCCAAGTCCACCCCTGTGTAAGGGATCGCCGAGAGCGACACATGCGGGCTATTCCCCACCGCTTGGATCACTTGCGCAGCGAGCGTCGGCGCAGGCGTCGTATATGTTTGGTAGTACGGCACGCCGGTGGTCGTTGTGTTGTAGACCGTGCTCACGTTGGTGACATTGGTTGTGTTGTTGGTGTTGGTCGTATTGTTTGTGTTCGTCGTGTTGTTGGTATTTGTGTTGGTGTTCGTATTGGTATTAGTGTTTGTATTCGTGTTCGTGTTGTTGTTGGTGTTGTTTGTATTGCCGCCACCAGTGCCCGTGTTTTGGTAGTACGACACCGGGTTGGTGTACCAATTGTTGGCTGGGAAAGTGTTGCCACCGCCATACCACGATGCAGCAGGCGCAGCGCAGTTAGGATACGTGCCGGTGTATCCCACCGGGCAGGTGTGTGTCGTCGACACGACTGGCGCCACACAGTTGGGGTAGGTGCCCGTGTAGCCGATGGGGCAGGTGTGGGTGATCGACGGCTGCGTCGCGGTGCAGTTGGGGTAGGTGCCCGTGGTGCCAATCGGGCACAACACGGTCGACTTGGTGACACAGTTGGGGTACGTCCCCACTGTCCCCGAGGGGCAGGTATGCGTCGGCGTGGTGCAGTTGGGGTAGGTGCCGCTCATACCAATCGGGCAGGAGTAGATTGCGTAACCTGGCTTGGAGTACCCGCCGCTCGACGAACCACCGATATAGTACCCCGGCGACGACCACCCGCCACCATCATAATATCCAGCGGTGCTGTCGATGGTGTAATAGGAAGGGGACGAATATGCGATACCAGATGTGCTACCCGATGAAGGACTGTTGTAAGCGATACCCTGTTGAGGAGTTGCAGGAGTAGATGCCGCAGTTGGAGACGAGACATTGGCGTAATAATCAGTTCCAGTTGTTGGAGACGAGACGTTTGCATACCAATCATTAGTGACTGGTGTCGATGGTGAAGATACGTTCGCGTACCAACCGTTAGCGGTTGGTGTTGGAGACGAGACATTGGCGT
>CAIJFH010000006.1 GCA_903819895.1 Candidatus Adlerbacteria bacterium | reverse complement strand
TTGCTCGAATATGCATGCCGACCCCTCGTAATTTCTCAATCACGAACCGCTCCTGCGCACAGAGATGCGTGTACGTTTTCATACAAAATGGTTTTGCCACTAATGCATCCATTCTGTCCTACTTCAAAGGTAACTGGGTGCGTGCAAAATAAGTACCGTCTTTCCGTCCAGCTCAAAGGTACCGCACTCATTCTTCATCGCGAGGACTCGCTGATAGGTGAGACCCCGAGGGTCGGGGAGGAGTTCTCCATCGACGGGTACTGCTACTTTCAAGTGGTTTGCGTTCGACGTAAGATTAACTCTCGTGGCGGAGAGGTTACGAATGTTGTTTTTCTTGAGACAGAGAATGAGCAGGAATTCGACCGACTGGAAGAACGAGAAGGGTGGCTCTTCCGCGATATGGACGAAATCAACGACTAGCCGCCCAACAACGGGCACCTACAAAATAGGGAACCGTTGGAGGGCGGTTTCTGTTTTGGTGACAGGAGTGGCGGAAAGTTTGCACATTTGCCGCCCATATAGTAGAGTGTCCCCAACGCCCAAGGAGGCGTTTTACTTTCAGAAATGGCACGTATCTCACAACTCGTCCGCAAAGGACGCACACAACTGAAGAGCAAATCCAAGTCGCCCGCGCTCATGCGTGGTTTTAACGCGCTCCAAAATCGCCCGATTTTCTATCCGTCCCCATTTAAGCGTGGTGTCTGCACCAAGGTGACCACCATGACCCCCCGCAAGCCAAACTCCGCTATCCGCAAAATCGCCCGCGTTCGCCTGACCAATGGACAGGAGATCACCGCGTACATCCCCGGCGAGGGGCACAACCTCCAAGAGCACTCGGTCGTGATGGTGCGCGCTGGCCGCGTGAAGGATATTAACGTCCGCTACCAGGTTGTCCGCGGTCGCCTCGACGCAGCGTCGGTCGACAAGCGCAACGTGTCGCGCAGCCGCTACGGCGTCAAGCGTGGTGGTGGCGCAAAGAAGAAATAGTTCGACTACGCTCACCACAAGTAATCTATATACATTTATATGCGTCGACCAGTTAAAAATCGCAATATCGCAGGTCCGGATGCCAAGTACAACTCGGTACGTGTCGAGAAGTTCATCAACTCCGTCATGTGGGATGGCAAGAAATCCGTCGCCCGCAAGGTGGTCTACGATGCGTTTGCTATCATTCAGGAAAAGACCAAGGTAGAGAACCCGGTCGAGACGTTTGAGACCGCAATCCGCAATGTCGGCCCCGCGATGGAGATCCGCTCGCGCCGTGTCGGTGGTGCCAACTACCAGGTGCCGCGCGAGGTTCGCCCCGAGCGCAAGCAAGCGCTCGCGTTCCGCTGGATCCTCCTCGCCGCTCGCGGCAGCAAGGGCAAGCCGATGGCGCAGAAACTCGCGACCGAGATCCTCGCCGCAGCAAACAACGAGGGCTCTGCAGTCAAAAAGCGCGAGGACACGCACCGCATGGCAGACGCCAACAAGGCCTTCGCCCACTTCGCGTGGTAACTTCTTCTCTTTTTGAGTAGTTTAGAATGGTGTCGTGCCGCAAGGTGTGGCACTATTTTCATACATGCTTGGTAAAAAGATCGTGACGATTAGTGGCGGGACGGGTGGGTTTATGGTCAATCGTGGGTTGTTGAAGTATCCCGTCGCGCCGACGGCAATCTGTACGGTTTTTGATAGCGGGGGGAGCACTGGTGTGTTGCGCGACGAGTTTGGCTCGCTCCCGCAGGGCGATATCCGAAAATGTATGCTAGCACTCGCCAGCGACAGTGATGATACGTTGCGCGAGTTGTTTAATCATCGCTTCGCGAAGAACAACTCATCTCTTTCCGACCATAATCTTGGCAACCTGCTCCTCTTGGCGGCCGAGCAACACTGGGGGCCGATAGAGGGTACGCGTCGCGTGAGCCGAGTGCTTGGGGTGCGTGGCGAGGTGCTCCCTATCTCCACTGACAAAGCACATATCTATGCCGAGCTCTCTGATGGCTCGACCATGTGTGGCGAGAAGTTTATCGACACGCGCAGTATCGAGGACAATCGTACTATCCGCCGCGTTTGGTTGGAGCCCGCTGCAACGATTACACGCGAGGCGAGCGAGGCAATTGTCGCGGCTGATCTAATCGTGATTGGTCCCGGTGATCTCTACACCTCAATCATCCCCAATCTACTTGTTGGTGGCATACAAGAGGCAATCGCTCAGTCAAAGGCCAAACTTGTCTATGTGGCAAACACGATGACCAAGTGGTCAGAGACGCGCGGTTTTGATGTTGCCGACTTTGTCGATACACTGCTCGCCTATGGTGTCGGCCGCGACTCGTTCGACACGGTTGTGGTTAGTGCCATCGCGCCGCCCCAAGCATTGCTTGAGCGCTACGCCAAAAAAGAAAAATCGTTCCCCGTAGTATATACTCCCACGGTCAAGGCGCGGCTCGAGGGCCGGGTGAGCGAGTTTGTAGAGGGCGACTTTCTCAGCCAAGCAGGTGTCGAACAGGGTCTCATTCGGCACGACTCGGACAAATTGGCATACGAGCTGGTGCGGTTGTAAACAGTGGCAAAATAAAATAGGGTGTGATTTGGCCGTATACTTATTCTGTGAATAAGCGCGGGTTTACACTGGTCGAGCTACTGACGGTCGTCTCCATCATCGGCTTGTTGGCGAGCATTGTATTTTCGTCGGCCAGTTCTGCGCGAGAGAATGCCCGTGTTGCGGGAGGTAAGATGCAAGACGCAAGTTTGTATCACGCATTTGGCGATCAAGTCGTGGTCAATTTTGACTTTAGCGATTGCACCGGCGCAACGGTCACCGATCTGAGCGGGAATGGCTACTCGGGCACAATAACCTCGGGGCCCGCCGGTGCATGGCCGACCGACACGCCTTACAGCACGGGATGCTCCATGACATTTGATGGGTCGAGCACATATATCACCGTGGGCTCAGGTACCAGAGTCCTTGCAGCACCGTTTACCATATCGCTATGGGTAAAACCCGTAGCGGCGGGGGCCTCACACGCGTTTTTTGGGTCTCGCAGCCCAACGGACTATAGTTTTGACGCAAAGCTGACTGCTGCATCAGCTATTCATGGTGATATCGGCACTGGTTCGGGTTGGATCACAACGTCCGCAGATGCAAGTAGTATTGTCCCGCTCAATAAATGGACATTTATTGTCTATTCAGTTACGACGACTGGCTACAAAATATATGCAAACGGAGCGCTGGTGGGGAGTGGCTCCTTTACGGGTACGCCGTTACTCTTTGATACCAATCACATATTGCGGGTGGGCCAAAATGCCCTAGGGTCGGAATATTTTAGTGGTTTGATTGATAGTGTTCGGATTTACACGGCAGCTGCATTTTAAAACCGCTTCGGGTTCTGTCGTGTCTTGTGTTTTCTGCAATTTCCGCTATGCTAACGGCATTGCCCGATGTGGGCTTTTTCATTTATCTCATTATCTAACGTAACATTTACTCCATGCCAACTCGTGATTATCCGCTCGAAAAGGTGCGCAACTTCGGTATCATCGCTCACATCGACGCAGGCAAGACGACCACGTCCGAGCGCGTGCTCTACTACACCGGCAGCCAGCACAAAATCGGCGAGGTGCACGAGGGCGAGACAACCACCGACTGGATGGAGCAGGAGCGCGAGCGTGGCATCACCATCACCGCGGCGGCGATCACTTGTTTTTGGTCGCGCACCGATGAGAAGGACAAAAAGGATGCGTCCAAGAAGTATCGTTTTAATATTATCGACACCCCGGGCCACATCGACTTTACGGTCGAGGTGAAGCGCTCGATGCGCGTGCTCGATGGTGCAGTCGTCGTCTTCGACGGTGTGGCAGGTGTGGAGCCGCAGTCCGAGACCAACTGGCGCTATGCCGACGAGGCAAACGTTCCGCGTGTGTGCTTCATCAACAAGATGGACCGCATGGGCGCGTCGTTTGAAAAATCCTACCAATCGATTCTCGATCGTCTCACCAAAAACGCGGTGCGTATGCAGCTCCCCATTGGTGCCGAGGAGCATTTTAACGGTGTGATTGACCTCATGCACATGAAGGCCTACACCTTCGAGGGCAAGATGGGCGAGGATGTCATCGAGGGCGAGATTCCCGAGAACCACAAGTCCGATGCAAACATGTATCGTGCGCAGCTCATCGAGAAAATCGTCGAGACCGACGATGCGCTCATGACCGCCTACCTCGACGGCAAGGAGCCGACCAACGAGGAACTCAAAGCAGCACTCCGCAAGGCGGTGATCGCAAACAAAATCTTCCCCGTCTACACCGGATCAGCACTCAAGAACAAGGGCGTGCAGTTGGTGCTTGACGCAGTTGTCGACTACCTCCCATCGCCAGTTGATATGCCTGCGGTCAAAGGAATCGACCCACGCACTGGCGAGGAGATTTTCCGTCACGCAGACGACAGCGAGCCGTTCTGCGCGCTCGCGTTCAAGCTCCAGGCCGACCCGTTTGTCGGGCAGCTGACCTTCTTCCGTGTCTACTCGGGCACCATCGAGGCGGGCTCATATCTCTACAACTCAACCACGGGGCAAAAGGAGCGCCTCGGCCGTATCGTCCGTCTCCAAGCCAACCAACGCGAGGAGGTGAAGAAGGTGTATGCGGGAGAAATCGCGGCAGCGGTGGGTCTTAAAGATGTGCGCACCTCGCACACACTCTGCGACGAGGCAAACCCGATCGTGCTCGAGCAAATCAAATTCCCTGAGCCGGTTATC
Source organism: Candidatus Adlerbacteria bacterium (assembly GCA_903819895.1). Taxonomy (GTDB): domain Bacteria; phylum Patescibacteriota; class Minisyncoccia; order Phycocordibacterales; family SBAW01; genus GWA1-54-10. The sequence continues at coordinate 17,286 of CAIJFH010000006.1, read as the reverse complement.
TCGCTGCGCATCGAGCCCAAGACCAAAGCCGACCAAGAGAAGATGGGTATTGCGATGAAAAAACTTTCCGAAGAGGATCCCACGTTTAAAGTGTCGAGCGACGCCGAGACGATGGAGACCCTTATCTCCGGCATGGGTGAGCTGCATCTCGAGATTTTGGTCGACCGTATGAAGCGCGAGTTTAACGTCGAGGCAAACGTCGGCAAGCCACAGGTTGCCTACCGCGAGACCATTCTCCAGCCCGCCGAGGCAGAAGGGAAGTACATCAAGCAGACAGGTGGTAAAGGTCAGTACGGCCATGTCCGCTTGCGCATCAAACCGCTCGAGGCACTCGACCCAGAGAAGAAGATTGCTAAAAATGTTACCCGCGAAGACCACTTTGAGTTTATCAACAACATCAAGGGTGGTGTGATCCCGCAGGAGTTTATCGCACCAGTCGAGAAAGGTGTGGTGGAGGCGATGGAGCGCGGCTTTGTCGCCGGCTTTAAGATGGTCGACATCTCGGTTGAGCTGTACGACGGCTCCTACCACGACGTCGACTCGTCCGAAATCGCCTTCAAAATCGCCGCATCAATGGCGTTCCAAGAGGCGGCACAAAAGGCAAAGGCCGTGTTGCTCGAGCCCATCATGCGCGTCGAGGTCGTCGTGCCAGAAAAGTTCATGGGCGACATCACCGGCTCGCTCTCGGGCAAGCGCGGCGCAATCGAGGGTATGGAGGAGCGCGGGCTCGCTCGCGCGATCAAGGCCAAGGTGCCGCTCTCCGAGATGTTTGGCTACACCACGCAGCTGCGCTCGATGACCGAAGGTCGCGCATCGTTCACGATGGAGTTTGACCACTACGAAGTCGTCCCGCCCAACGTCGCCGCAACCATCGTCGCATCGCGGAAATAACCAACATTGTAATCCACAACAACGTGCACACCACTGGTTGGTGTGCATTTTGTTTTGGTACTATATACAGTGTGCTTGTTTTGTTATTTTTTTAGTATAAACATTTCTCATCATGCAACACAGATCTCGTTTTGTGCTGGCCATGTCCTCGCTACTCGCTCTCGTATTTGTCGCTGGGCTCTCGGTCGCGTTTGTGCAGGTGCGCGCATCTTCTGCCCCGGCAATGTTTCCTGCAGGAACGTTGCTGTTTAGTAAGCCAACGGGGTTCTTTCTCGAATCAAAGAAAGTGAGTTCGACTGGGCAGCCCGTGTACTATGGCGCAACCGACCCAGGTGCTAACTGGGCCATCGCACAATGGGCTAACCCCGGTGGCGACTTGCCAAACTTTTCTCTCCAGGCGGTGTTGGGGAGTACCACAGCGTATCAGTCCCAATCGGGAGCTGCTGCGGCCCGTGTCGTCAAAAGTGGTGCAGAAGCAACCCTGTTCGACCTTTCCCAAGATGGCGGGTCACTGCCATGCGATGTACCCGGCACGGTCAATAATCCGCAAGAGTTTGATATGTTTGGTGGCGAGACCGACCAAGCAAAGATACCGGGTGTCTCGGCGGGCAACGGCGCGCCTCTGTCGCAACTCTCGGCGCTGCAGCTTGGCACTGCGGCACGTATCACCAACTTGTGGAACGATACCCCGCAAGGAAAGTGCAAGGTAAATCAGCGTGGTGCCGACATTGCCCTTGTGCTCAACAATTATGGCGACGCGACTCATCCATCGCAGACCTTGTTCTACCAGATTGGCCTGTACTCCACCCGTTGTACGTCCGGTAATACAAATGCAGTGTGTAACGCGCAGAATGCAACATCGACCGTAAGTTACTTCTGGGCAAATGGATCGGGGAGTCAAGCAAGCAAGGACTCGACCGGCAAGATTACTCATCAAAACTTTGGGTATAACGACGACGTGGCGGTCTTTGGCGTCTCAGATATACGGCCAAGCCAGTTCAAGGCATTTTCGGTAGATGTGCTCCCGCATCTGAAGGATATTTTGGCCAAGAATATCAACGGCCTCGACCCAGACCCAACGCATTGGTATGTCAACGCGATGTACCAAGGCACGATGATCTGGGGCGGTGTGGGCATTTCGACTCGATGGGTGCCGTTAGTGGTCAGTAATGGCCCGGTGCCAATTTTGGGTATTGCGTCCGAGAGCCCGACCGTCGCCGCGGGTGGCAAGACGACGCTGTACTGGGCTACGGCAGCAGTGACATCCTGTGCTGTGTCTGGTCCAGGTGTCCAGAGTACTGCGCTCAATGGGTCGCAGACCGTCGGCCCGTTTACCACTCCTACAACATACACGCTGACGTGCCAAAGCCCCGCGGGCCCACAGACCCGCACCGCAACCATCGGCATCACCGGCGCATAGTGCGCGAAGGATAGGTCCAGCTGGGGTTCTCTGAACTCATATCAAAAAATAAAATCACCCGAGTCCTCTGCGGCTCGGGTGCGTGCTATTTTTGCGGCTGGTACACCTTTTTGTCTTGATAGTTGCGCAGGACGAGTAGGGTCGGGTGGAAGAGCGGCTCGGGGAGCGCGTCGAGCGGGAACCAGCGCAACTCTGTACATTTGTGCGGCTCCATCACCGCGGGCTCGCCGCCTTGGTAGCGACCAAGTACGCCGATGTGTACATACTGTCTACCGCCAGTTTGGACATGGTCTATATCATCGCACACCGCAACCAGCTCGACCGGGTCGACTGCGAGCCCTGTCTCCTCGAGTACCTCGCGCGTCGCGGTCTCAAATATCGTCTCACCAATCTCCAAGTGCCCGCCGGGGATCGCCCACTCGCCCGCGCCGTGCGAGCCAGCCCGCAGCCCAAGCAACACTTCGCCTTGTTCATTCAAAATAATCACTCCGACCCCAACTCGCGGTCGCTCCTCCTTCCCACCCGCATTCTTTTCCATAGCAGCAGTATAACAAGAAACCACCCGAGGCCTCCATGGCTCGGGTGGTGTATGTGTGGGATGGTGTGCTTGTCACGACTCTGTCAGTTCTGTGCGCTTGGCACGACGAACGTCTCCATTGTTGTCGCTTCCGCCGAGAGCTTCTACGATTGCAGAGATTTCCTCGAGTTCATCTGCGCTGTTGCAGAGTGCATACCAGTTTTCCGCAAGAGCTGCTGGGATTGTTGTCTTGCGTGCGTACTCCATAACTGTCCGGTGGCGCATGCGGTGCTGTTCGTTGTAATCCTTGAACGCAAACCAAGGAGATGCACTGTGTGCGTCCCTGAGCTCCTGCAATGTGTCCGCAGCAAGTGCCGCCTGCATTGACAATGCGAACCACCTTTCCAGTGCACGATTGTTGCAGGCATCTTTGTGCTCAAACCACCCTTGCCTCTCCCAATCGTACGCCAAGTAATATGCTTCGGAGATCTCGTACACTGACGCACAAAGCTCGATCCAGCGGCGCATGGCTGCTACGCGTGTCTCTTTGAGTGTCGACTCTTCGTACAAGAGGCGCGCTTGGTCGGCAGTAGTTGCCTCGCCGATAAGTACGCGGTACTCGTCAGCGATAATGCGGCGTGTGCGGGTAATTTCTGCCTCGAGTTCCCGATACCGTGCACGCGCGGTTGAGATCGTGGCGGCACGCCCTGGCGCGATTTCCTGCCGGACAGTGCCGAAACGAGTCAGGCCTTCTGCCAGAAACGCATCAACCGGGTCGGGGCGGTACGTATTCCAATGCCACTCGCGGCCGCATTCAATTGATGTCTTGGGTGTCCTGGCATAGTGGCGGCGAATACGATCTCCTGCAAGAAAATCGCGCATAGTAGTCGTCTCCGCCAGTGCCCGCATCTTCCGATGGTTCGGGATTTTTTTCTGCGGGTCTTCAGCGGTCAGTACCCACTCCACCATCCGGTTCCTTGCGATTGTGCTCAGTCCATTTTTCGCCGCGAACTCCGCGACCGTCATCGCTTGCACGCGCTCCATGTTCGTCAGCATGTCTGTCTCCGTTGCTGTTTTGTGTGTCGAAGAACAATCTCTCAAGAGCAGCGACGCTGTGCGATGTGGTCGCGGCTCTAGTTGAGGGGAGCATTTGACCGTGCTCCCGTGCGGTTTTCTACTTCGGCATTCTCCTCCCTATGTTTTTTATGTGCAGGATGGACCATGTTGCCGCCAATACTACCCCTGTTGTGAAAGCGGCTAGGAGTAGTTGGCCATCAGTCGCAAAACGACCGTTCCATAATATTTTGCCGAGACCACTGCATGGCTCCCCATACCACAATATGAGTGCGAGTATTCCCCACAGGACGATTATGGTGATGCGTCTTGCGGGAGCGTTCTCAACCACCATTGAGGCGATATAGCATAGTGAAAAGAGCAACGTCACGAGCACTCCTATCAAAAACATTCCGATTATTCCCAAGAGAACATATGGCATTTTTGCAGTCCTTCAGTTGTTGATCCTGACACAACAATCGCAATAAAAGTGGGATTGGTCAATAGATAGTCGCGATATAGTTTCTGCACAGATGCGACAAGATGTGTTGACAGATATGTAAAATAGACATAGTATAGTCACATATCTATGACTGGTACAAATAGAGATACAAATAGAACAGAGCAGAAAGTGCCGAAGAATATAGCCAAAACGGGCGAGGTGGCGGGATATATAGAAGGAGCGCTCAAGGCGGGGCTGTCGGGCAAGGCGGCGGCGGTGTATGTGGTGCTGCTGGAGGCGGGGTTGGCGTTGCCGCCCAAGGCGATTATTAATCGAAGCCGCTTGCATCGGCAGTATGTCTACGATGCGCTGCGCGAGCTGACTAAACGAGGGCTTTGTATAGCCGTTGGTGGCGGCAGGGGAGTGAAGTATCAAGCCGCGAGCCCCGACCGCCTGCTGCAGGATGCCGAGAAGCAGCGGCTGGATGCGCTCGACGCGGTATCGCGGCTGATGAAACTCTATGACCGCTCGCCCGCGGGCGTGGTCGAGGTGATCCGCGGCAGCCAAGCTGTCATCGAGAGCGAAATGGAGCAGATGCGCGAGGCGAAGGATGGCGACTTTTTGGACATTATCGGCGGGGCGGGGATGCGCTGGGTACATATATTTAATGAGCGTATCCCCGAGTGGGAGCACCTGCGGCGCGAAAAGAACATCAAGCTGCGCTATATTGGCGTTGGCGAGGATGTGGAGCACAACCGCACCGTGAGCATCATCGAGAACGAGTCGCGTGTTATCCCTGGCATTGGCGACGTAATAAGCACCAGTATCCGCCCGGGTTCTATCACTTTCACAATATATGTGCCCGAAGTAATGCTGGTGCGGGTGCGCAACGAGGCGACGGTGGCAAGCCAGCGCGCCCTGTTTGAGATTTTGTGGAATGTGGCGAAATAAAAAGGTTGACCCGTCATGAAGCCGGGTTGACTCCTGTGCCACGTTTGCTAGTATGAGCGGTAACGCATACGTGCGTGGTTTTTCTTTGCTTACCCTGAGTTTTGTCGAGGGGTGCGGCAGAATCTCACTCAATTAGTAGTATTATTCGTTAGCAATTAGATTATATGGCAACATTTGAACGAGCAAAGCCGCACGTAAACGTCGGCACCATTGGTCACGTCGACCACGGCAAGACGACTCTTACCGCATCGATCCTCCATACGCTTGATATGGCGAAGGACCTCGGCTTCGGCGCACGCGTCGAGGGCGTTGACGGTATCGACAACGCACCAGAGGAGAAGGCACGCGGTATTACTATCGCGCTTCACCACTCGGAGTACTGGTCCCCAGAGCGCCACTACGCGCACATCGACGCGCCGGGCCACGCCGACTACATCAAGAACATGATCACCGGTGCCGCCCAAATGGACGGTGCAATCCTCGTGGTTGCAGCAACCGACGGTCTCATGCCGCAGACCCGCGAGCACGTGCTCTTGGCAAAGCAGGTTGGTGTGCCTAAAATCGTCGTCTTCCTCAACAAGTGCGACATGGTTGATGACGCAGACCTCATCGACCTCGTCGAGGAGGAGATCCGCGAGCTCCTCACCAAGCAGGGCTTTGACGGTGCAAATACGCCGATTATCCGCGGCTCGGGCCTCAAGGCCTTGGAGAGCAACGACCTCTCCAACGAGTGGTCGCAGAAAGTGCTCGAGCTCGTCAAAACACTCGACACGTATATCCCGCTCCCAGCTCGCGAGGTCGACAAGCCGTTCCTGATGCCGATTGAGGACATCTTCTCGATCGAAGGTCGCGGCACCGTCGTCACCGGCCGCATCGAGCGCGGTCAGGTCAAGGTGGGCGAGGAAGTCGAGATTGTCGGCCTCCAGCCAACTGCAAAGACCACTATCACCGGTATCGAGATGTTCAACAAGCAGCTCGACTCGGGTATGGCAGGCGACAACGCAGGTATCCTCCTGCGCGGTACAAAGAAGGAGGACATCCACCGCGGCCAGGTGCTTGCCAAGACCGGCTCTGTCACCCCGCACACCGAGTTTGAGGCAGAGGTATACGTCCTCACCAAAGAGGAGGGTGGCCGCCACACGCCGTTCTTCTCGGGCTACAAGCCACAGTTCTACATCCGCACCACGGACGTGACCGGCGAGGTAACCCTCGCAACTGGCACCGAGATGGTGATGCCGGGCGACACGGTGACCTTTAAGGTCAAGCTCGTTGCCCCGATTGCTCTCGAGGAGAAGCAGCGCTTGGCAGTCCGCGAGGGCGGCAAGACCGTCGGCGCCGGTGTCGTCACCAAGATTGTCGCGTAATAATTCTCTCGATTACACCAATCAACCAAAACCCGCCGCTCTGGCGGGTTTTGTGTGTCTGTGCTAGAGTTTCGATGTTCAGCAATTTATTAGGTTTATTTAGTAAGCAACGGATTCTAGATTGCACCTCATCTCGGGGTGGGCACTAGGTCCAAACACACTATGGCTACTAACGAGGTTACTACAACAGCAGCAGCGCCGAAGCGCACACGCAAAGCAGCGGTCGTCGCAGCAGTGCCGCGCCTGCGCATCAAGGTCAAGGCATACGAGCACAAGGTGCTCGACGCATCGGTCAAGCAGATTATCGACACGGCGTCGCGCTATGATGCAAAGATCGCAGGGCCGATCCCGCTCCCGACCGAGATCAAGAAGTATACGGTCAACCGCTCGACCTTCGTCTACAAGGATGCGCGCGAGCAGTTTGAGATGCGGATCCACAAGCGCATCATCGACATCCTCGACCCGTCTGCAAAAGTGATTGAAGCGCTCACCAATCTTTCACTCCCATCTGGCGTGACGATTGATGTAAAGATGTCCTAGTTCGGTAGGAATTATGAAGAAGAGTTGGTGATAACCATTTGCGGCGCAACGCAATTTCGTGTAAGATAGGAATGAGTTGCTCATTGGTTCGAGCTCAAAAAAAGCGAATTCGCACAAAAGAAATTGTTCCGACACGTATCGGATTCTTTTCTCGGCATGCATTGTGTCATTGGAGGCATCTTGCTTGTCGACGAAAGAAATTTCTACGAAAAAGTCCCCCGCGCAGGGGACTTTTTCGTGTCTGGTGCGGGGTTGCATAAATATTGCGCATGTTTTATAGTATGCACCCGGTTGAAGTGCTGCGCTGTACTTGCGCGATATCCGCGTTTGAGGAATTGCGAAGCTCTCCCGGGTCAACTAATTACGGTGCGTTGCACGGCAGTTATTGCTGGGTGTTGTGCAAAAAGAGACGTATCGTAGATTGGTTGATGCACGGCCGGTCTGGGAGTCGTTCCCCGTGTTTTCTCTAACACGACAAGGGAACGTCCCCAGACCGGTCACAGCTCTTTCGTTCTGTTGCCTTTTCGATCCTCGCCACTCCTGGCGAGGATTTTTGCTTTCCTGTTGCAACTTTTTGACAATTTAGTATTGTCTCTTCTGACATCTGCCTAGTAATCCCAGATCAGCATGCTGGGGTGAATAGCAGATGTGCCTAACCCCGGACGGGTACAGTGCTACGACCCGTCCGGGACTTCCGACCTCTCTTCGCCTCGTGGCGTCGAGGGGTTTTGCTTTTTGTTGCATAAAATTGGCACTTGCGGTATAGTCCTGAGGACTCGCAAATACCGAGTCGATCCACGTCCCCAGGAGGCGGCAGAGCAAAAGCTGGGACCAATAGACGACATGAAATTTATACTCGGCACCAAGGGCAAAATGCTTACCGTTTTTACGGAGGATGGACGCGCATACGCGGCAACGGTTGTTGTTGCTGCGCCGTCGATTGTGACTCAGGTGAAAACAAAAGAGAAGGATGGCTACGACGCTGTCCAACTTGGCGCGATCGAGGCCAAGAAGGCAGTCCGCGTCAGCAAGCCGCAGTTGGGCCATGCATACAAAGCGCAGGCAGCGGTCGCGGAGGCAGATCGCAAGGCGCTCACGACGTTCCGCGAGTATCGCGCATTTGACGACAAGGCGGTCGCTGGCGTTGAGTTGGGCTCATCTGTCGACCTCTCGACGTTTGCTGTTGGCGACAAGGTTGAGGTATCGGCAATCTCCAAGGGCAAGGGCTTTCAGGGTGTCATCAAGCGCCACGGTTTCCACGGCGGCCCACGCAGCCATGGTCAAAAGCACTCCGAGCGCGCGCCGGGTTCGATTGGCGGCTCGGGTGGTCGCGCTGGCGGTCGTGTCGCTAAGGGTATGCGCATGGCAGGTCGCATGGGTGGCGACCGCATCACGGTGCGCAACCTGGCGGTGCTCCAGGTGCTGCCAGAGACCAACGAGATCGTCATCGCAGGTGCGATCCCTGGCCGCCCAGGGACGGTGGTCGAGATCCGCGGCGCAGCTCGCTCATAATATTTATATGGAATCGATTGTATACAACAACAAAGGCGAGAAGGCAGGGATGATCACGCTCCCCGAGAGCATCTTTGGCGTGGAGTGGAACGCAAACCTCCTCCATCAGGTCGTGACCGCGATGCAGGCAAATGCTCGCATGTCGACAGCACACACCAAAGATCGCGGTGAGGTACGTGGTGGCGGCAAGAAGCCATGGGCACAAAAGGGCACTGGCCGCGCTCGCCATGGTTCGTCCCGCTCGCCAATTTGGAAAGGTGGTGGCGTCGCGCATGGCCCTCGCAACGAAAAGGACTACTCGCAGAAGATCAACCGCCAGGTCCGCCAAAAGGCACTCTTGGTCGCATTGTCGCGCAAGCTCAAAGATGGCGAGATTATCTTTATTGACTCGCTCGAGATGGAGGTGCCAAAGACCGCACAGGCCAAGCTGGTTATCTCCTCGCTCGCGAAAGCAGGGTTTACTGCTACGGCAAAAAACAACGCACTGTTGATTGCGCTCCCAACCGCGCATATGCCAACCGCAAAGAGCTTTGCCAACTTTGGCAATGTCGAGGTCGAGGAGGTGCGCAATCTCAACCCGCTTGCGGTGCTTTCGAGCAAGTACCTCGTGATCGCTAACCCACAAGCGGCAATCGAGACACTGTCCAAGAAGCGCGTCGTCAAAGATGTCCCGGCTGCAAAGGTAACTAAGAAGACCAAGTAATATGAAAAAGCACCCAGGAACAATCATCATGGCACCACGCGTCACCGAGAAGGGCGCTGTCCTTTCGACGCAGGGCGCGTATGTCTTCAATGTCTCGCCGAAAGCGAACAAGTCCGAGATCGCGATTGCGATTAAGGAGTTGTACAAAGTAACCCCGCGCATGGTGCGTGTCGTTGCTGTCCCGCGCAAGGTGGTCGCGACCCGTGGCACCAACCGCAAGGGCAAGACCGTTGGTGGCAAGAAGGCGTACGTCTTTCTCAAGAAAGGCGACGTGATCGAGCTTGCATAACTTCAAGAATTTGTATGAAAACCTACCGACCATATACTAAATCACGTCGTCACATGACGACCGTCAGCTATGCGCAAAAGCTCACGACCAATGAGCCGCATAAGGCGCTCACGACCGGTGGCAAGCGCGGTGTCGGGCGCAACAACGCTGGCCGCATCACGGTGCGCCACAAGGGTGGCGGGCACAAGCGTCTCCTGCGCGATGTCGACTTTACCTACAAGAAGCAGGTGCCTGCAGTTGTCGAGACGATTGAGTACGATCCAAACCGCACCGGCTTTATCGGCCTTTTGCTCTACAAAGATGGCGAGCGCCGCTACGCGCTCCTGCCGGGCTCGGTCAAAGTGGGTGATACGATTGTTGCTGCCGAGGACGCTGCGGCAACCCCGGGCAACCGCCTCCCGATTAAAAATGTCCCGATTGGTGGCTTTGTCTACAATGTCGAGTTGAAGCCAGGCAATGGTGCCAAGATTGGCCGCGCCGCTGGCGTACATATCGAAGTCATTGCTCGCTCAAACGGCTATGTCGACCTCAAGATGCCCTCGAGCGAGGTGCGCAAGGTGCAGGAGACCTGCTGGGCGACGGTGGGCGAGGTGTCCAACGACGAGCATCACCTCGAGAGCATCGGCAAAGCAGGCCGCAGCCGCTGGAAAGGTGTCCGCCCGACTGTTCGCGGCACCGCGATGAACCCGGTTGACCACCCACACGGTGGTGGTGAAGGTCGCCAAGGCAGAGGGCTCCGCCGTGCCAAGTCGGCATGGGGCAAGCCAACCGGCAAAGGCCAAAAAACCCGCTCGCCAAAAAAGTACTCCAACTACCTGATCGTCTCCCGCAGAAAAGTTGGCAAGCGCAGCAAATAAACTATACAAAGCAGAATCCCCGCGCTTTTCCAAGGTGCGGGGGTTTTAATGCGCATAAAACAGCTTCATCGATTTTTCGCTTGAGTGGTATACAATTATCATAATTCATGAATCAATTTTAATTTTAATATGCAACAGAAAAAAATTATTGGTGCGCTGATGCTTTTGGTTATAATTATTTGCGGCTTTGTGATTTGGAAATTGCAGCCAAGTAACATAGTGGTCACCGTTCCTAGTGATCATACTTGGAGTGAATATAAGAATGCAGGACTTGGTTTTTTGGTGAGCTATCCTTCGGATATTCTGCATCCGAGCCAGATTGTTGAGACACCTAGTACAGACGGCACCTTCGCAGGTGCGAAAACCGTAGTATTTTTTGATGCACGAGAACAACAAAGATATTTTTCTGTATGGATACAACAAACAAGTGCCAAGAATACGAACGAATGGTTTACAGACGTGTACGGGATGGATGGTAAAGGTTGGCATATAGCAACCACCACAACGATTGCAGACGTTGAAGCTGTCGGGGTAAGTGAAAATGTCCCAAGCATCGCGCACGATAACTACAATCTAAATGCTGTGGAAGATGGAAATGCATGGTCACTTTCTTTTGACGAAACCCGCCTGTCTTCTGCAGATATAGAATACATGCGTCAGAGTTTCCGTTTTCTTAAATAGAAAAAAGGCCGCGCATTGCTGCGCGACCCCGAGCGCTGGCACCTACTTTGGTGGTTCTTTGGGTGACACGAGTGTCTACAGTCGTGTCTTAACGTCCGCAGAGATCCAGTCACTCTTTGCTGCGGGACGGTCAGCAAGGATATAAACAGCAGTCGTCTCCCGCCGAAAGGTTGGCAAGCGCAGCAAATAAAATATAAAAAAGCAGAATCCCCGCACTTCTCCAAGGTGCGGGGGTTTGTGTTTGTGGCAGAATGTGCGTTAGCGACGCATGTGTCTGTGGTCGAAAGGGAAGCGTCTCTGTCCGAGTCTCTCTAGCAGTAATTCTTTCCACACGTCATCTAACATTCCACATGTGATGCCTTTCGGTGTATCCTCATGAAAACCGAGGATTTGCGGTTTGTCGCCGTAAAGACCATGCGCATTTACGATTCTGGCCAGTGTGGTATGCCCACACTCATCTGCGTATTTGGGATTGCCTGCAAATGCTGCGGCCGCTACGCACTCGTTGCCGTAGCAGGACCGAGCCCGGAACCATAGATTTCCCTCGCGGGTCAGAGTAAAGCAACTCCATTCCCAGTTGTGCGGGGCGGATATATCGAGCCACGCGGCTCCATCGCGAACGCGGTTCTCTGCGGTTGCTCGCGTATAATCGTAGTCGTCCCAATTTGCTCCCACTTTCTTTCCTCCAGTGTCCCTGTTTGAGTTGGTTTGTGGCGGCACGTCTGGGTTGGAGAATAGGGGAATTGGAGCGGTTTGGCAAGCAAAACTTGCGCAAGTAATAGATTTCCTGTAGTATCTTCTCATTCCCGCGGATGCGGGTTTTACATTGGATATATGGCACGATCGCTTGCAAAAGGACCCTACGTCGACGAAAAACTCCTCAAAAAGCTTGAGGGCAAGAAGCCGCAAACCGCGGAGGTGATTAAGACGTGGGCGCGCCGCAGCCAAATCTCCCCAGAAATGGTCGGCTTTAAGTTTGGTGTCTACAACGGCAAGCAACACCTCGAGGTCTTGGTGTCCGAGGACATGGTGGGGCATCGCTTGGGCGAGTTCTCCCCGACGAAGAAGTTCGTGCGCCACGGCGGTAAGATGCAGAAGGAGCAGGAGGCCAAGGCAAAGCAGGCCGAGATTGCATCTGCCCAGGCAGCCAAGGCAGCAACCGATGTAAAAGGCGCCGCTGCAAAAAAGAAATAGTCCCGCATCCACACGACACCCGAAACTATCATGACTACCCACGACGCAACCGCATCACTCTCCAACTACCGCCAGTCGCCGCGCAAGGTGCGCTTGGTGGCCGATTTGGTGCGTGGCAAGTCGGCAGAGCGCGCGCTCGCGCTTTTGTCGCAGTTGCCCAAGCGTGCCAGCGAGCCGATGCAGAAGCTCATTTCATCCGCGCTTGCCAACGCGATTTCGTCTAAAGGTATCCCCGCCGCTGACTTGGTAATCTCCAAGATCGAGGTCAACGGCGGGATTGTCTTTAAGCGCTCGATGCCCCGCGCACGCGGCCGTGCATCGGCGATTAAGAAGCGCACCAGCCATATCACCCTTGCTCTGTCGCGCAAAGCGGCACCAAAGGTGAAGGCAGCTGCTGCACCCAAAGAATAATATATGTCTAAAATCGTCCATCCATTTGCACACCGTTTGGGAATCCTCCGTGACTGGCGTCACCGCTGGTTTGCCGAGGGCGCGAAGTATCAAGAGTACTTGAAGGCGGACATCCTCCTGCGCGAATTTTTGCAAAAGGATCTGCGCACAATGCACATCGGCGGCATCGAGCTCGAGCGCAACGAGAAGACGCTCCGCGTTGTCATCAAAACCTCCCGCCCGGGGCTCATCATTGGTCGCTCGGGCGAGGGCTCTGTCAAACTGCGCCAAAAGATTTCGGCATTTCTCACCAAGCGTGGCCTCGCGGTCCCGCCCGACATCAAGCTCGATATCGAGGAGATTCGCTCGCCCGAGAGCAACGCCGCGATTGTTGCCTACATGGTCGCCGAGGGGCTCGAGAAGCGCATGCCGTTTCGCCGTGTGCTCAAGCAGACGATCGAGAAGGTGATGGCAAACCGCGACGTCAAAGGGGTGCGCATCGCGCTTGGCGGTATGCTCGGTGGCGGCTCGATGGCGCGCACCGAGGAGTTGAAGAAAGGCCGCATTCCGCTCCAGACCTTCCGCTCCGATATCGACTACGCCCGCGAACGCGCAAATTTGCCACTCGGTGTCATCGGCATCAAGGTGTGGATCTACCGCGGCGAGGTGTTTGCCGAGAACGCACGCAAAGACAAATAGTCCAAACCCACTACTACCATGCTAGTCCCCAAGAAAGTAAAATTCCGCAAATCGCACACCATGCGTCGCAACGTTAAGCGCGACTTGGTCGCCTCGCGTGGCACGACGGTTGCCTTTGGCAGCCACGGCCTCAAGGCAATCACCCATGCACGGGTGAAGTCCAACCAGATCGAGAGCGCACGCAAGGTGATTGCTCGCTCGCTTGGCAAGACAGGCAAGTCGTGGGTGCGCATCTTCCCTGACATGCCATTTACCAAAAAGCCGCCCGAGGTGAAGTTGGGTAAGGGTAAGGGTGAGCCGGAGGGGTACCAGGTCGACATCTGGCCAGGGCGCGTCTTGTTCGAGGTCGACGGTGTTTCGGATGCAATCGCGACCAAAGCGCTCGTTGGTGCCGCGATGAAGCTCCCGCTCAAGGCAAAGGTAGTCACACGAAACTAACATGAGCAAGAAACAATCACTCAGCAATCATACGGTCGAGGACTTGCATGCGCTTGTGCGTGGCAAGCGCGATGAGCTCCAGGGCTTGCGTTTTTCTGTCGCAGGGAGTAAAAATCGTAATGTAAAGCAGGCGCGGACACTCCGCAAGGATATCGCACGCGCACTCACCCAGCTTTCGACACGCAAATAAACTATATGGAAACGAAAACTATTTTAAAGAAGACACTCAAGGGCACTGTTGTGTCCGACAAGATGCAAGACACGGCAGTGGTCGTGGTCGAGCGCTATGTCAAACATCCAAAGTACAAGAAGTATCAAAAGCAGAGCAAGAAGTACAGCGTCCACAACCCGGGCAACCGTGCCAAGGAAGGAGAGAAAGTGACTATCCGCTCGTGCCGCCCGCTGTCCAAGACCAAGTCGTTTGAGATTGTGTTTGCATAAAATTATATGATTCAAGACCGTACACTCGTTGTTGTTGCAGATAATTCCGGCGCCAAGATTGGACGCATTTTCAAGATTCCTGGGAGCTCCAAAAAGCGCTACGCGGAAATAGGCGAGGTGGTGGTGTTGTCTGTCCAGACCGCCGAGCCGCGCAAGCAGATCAAGAAGAAGGATGTGGTCAAGGCGGTCGTCGTGCGTCAGCGCAAGGCATTCCGCCGAAAGGACGGCTCGTACATCCGCTTTGACGAGAACGCGGTTGTCATCATCGAGGGTACGGGCAAGAGCCCTAAGGAGCCAAAGGCAGGTCGCATCTTTGGGCCGATCCCACGCGAGCTGCAGGAGCTCGGCTACCAGACCATTATCTCGCGCGCGCCGGAGGTGGTGTAACCTTTTGAATTTTTATGAACACACTACACATCAAAACAGGCGATACGGTGCGCATCCTCTCGGGCAACGAGAAGGGTAAGACCGGCAAAGTCCTCGAATCGTTCCCCAAGGCGGGGCTTGTGCTCGTCGAGGGGGTTGGTATGCACACCAAGCACCAGAAGCCGCGCCGCGAGGGGCAGAAGGGCCAGATTATCCAGAAGCATCTCCCTATCCGCGCCAGCAAAGTGATCAACACTGCTGCAACACCCAAGACAGCGACACCAAAAAAGATTGCGGCTGCAGCAAAGGTGGTCAAAACGCCGAAAGTTGCTAAAAAAGTAGTCGCAAAGAAATAATTTTATGTCTACTCTGATACAAGCACAACAGAAAACGGTTTACTCGACGCTCAAGAGTGAGTTTGGGTGGACAAACGTCATGCAAGCGCCACGGCTCGAGAAGATCGTGATCTCGGTTGGCGTTGGTTCGACCAAAGACAAGCACAAGGTGGCGCTCGTCGAGAAGCGCATCGCGACCATCACCGGCCAAAAGCCAGCGAGCCGTGGTGCTAAGAAGTCGATCGCAACCTACAAGACGCGCATCGGCGACAAGCTCGGCTACCAGGTGACGTTGCGTGGCAAGCGTATGCAGGATTTTCTCAATCGTCTCATCCACATCGCGCTCCCACGCACCAAGGACTTTAAGGGGATCTCCAAGACCGCGGTCGACGAGATGGGCAACTACACGCTCGGCATCCGCGAGCATAACGTCTTCCCCGAGACGGCTGACGAGGAGTTGAAGGATATCTTTGGCATGGCGATCACGATTGTCACCACTGCAACAAACAAAAAAGAGGCGCTCGCATACCTCACGCACCTCGGCCTCCCGTTTAAGAAATAGTTTCTGCGCTACGCGACGATGTTGCTAGTGTGCATGCAGAATGCGGATGTAGTAGTAGGCACCACCTGCTGCGGCAGCGAGAAGTACTACAATAAGTAGTGCGATACTCAACACAGCGACCCAACCGTGTCGCTTTTTTGTGTTGCCGCTTGGTGTCACCAGCGACGCTGTTTTTTGTGTCGGCATAAACCCCTCGGCAGGGGTGATGGTGATGGTCGGCACAACGGATGACTGTTTTGGTATGGCGCCTAGGGTAGGGTGCTCGGTTGGAGTAAATGTAGACGGGCTTTTTCCAGCAAAGGTCGCGGCAAAGGTGGCTGATGGGGTTATGACGACGCCTCCGGGCTCGTGTTCAGTTTTTTTTTTGAGCCAAAATATCTTGCGGGGTGTCTGGGTGTGCTGGCTCAACACTTTTCGGCGTTGTTGTTTGCAGGGTTGGTGTCTCTGTTTTGATCGGTGTCACGACCGTGGCGACAGCTGGTTGTGTCTTGGGTGGTACGTCAACTTTTTTTGGTTCAGCAGGTTGCTTTGCTGCTGGCTCGATTACTTTAGATGTTTCAACTACTTGTCTTGCTGCTGGCTCGACTACGGTAGAGGTGTTTGTGGTCGGGTGTGCGTTTGGTACAGGAGATGACGAAGTGGGTGTCGACACTGGCGCTGCTGCGGCCGTGGCAGCTGGTGTGGGCGAGCCCTCGCGCCACTCCACCGCCAAAAATGCCTCGTCGATGACACGTGGCTCCCAACCAACGCCAAGCAGCAGGGTGCGGATATCACCCTTGCGTACGCCACTACGCAGGAGCGTGTCGATGGCGACCAAGGTGTTGCGGGTTGGGGTGTTTGCTGCCTGCTGCAGCGCGCTGTCGATGGTGGTCAACTTGGGCGCTGCGGCGTCGGGCGAAATTGTGTCTTTGGACTCTGTCGAGAGGATGTTCTCCTCCCACTCGACCGCCAAAAATGCCTCGTCAATCGCTTTTTGGTCCCAACCAACGCCCGACAGGAGCGTGCGGATGGTCTCTTTGTCGATCCCCGCGCGAAACTGCGAGTCGATCGCGGTCAGCGCGCGCAGGGTTGGTGTCACGGTGATGCCCGGCTTGGATTGGATAATCGCCGCCACTTTGGGTGATGGCGAGGTATGTGCTGCGCCGCCACTCATCTCGGTTGCTGTGTGCGCCGTGTTGGGCTGTGATGCTCCCACCGCGTCTGCTGTTGCGTTTTGTTGCTGGATAGTCGCTGTTTGTTTTGTTGTAGCACTTGCTGCGCCTGGAGTTGTGGCGCTGGCAGCGGCTGGCTGTTGCTCGCCACCCAACACCTCTTGGATTGTCTGTGCATCCCACCCAATGCCCACCAGCGCGGCGCGGACATCTTTCTCTGCCACTCCAGCGGCCAGCTGAGCTTTTACATACGAACGAAGTTCTGGCGTTACCATACTCCACAGTATACTGCTTTTTTATAATCTCTACCCCCACCAGGGGCAGAAGTGTGGGTATAAATCAATCCGTTCGTTTTGTAATCAAGAGCTTCGCACCACTTCCGAAGGAGTTTTGAGATTAATGCCCAGATGTAATCGTTCGTCGTTGTAGTACGCAAGGTATTTCTTCAGTGCTCGATTGATCGTGCGCACATTGGGCGGCAGTCGATCAA
>CAIJFH010000005.1 GCA_903819895.1 Candidatus Adlerbacteria bacterium | reverse complement strand
GATCGACAAAACCCGTACCATTCGGCAAGGTACAAGTCGAGGCTCTGTTGCCCGCATTGCCGTTTGTTCCTGCGGTGGCACAACCCGTAAATGCAGTAGAAGTATCGGCGTTGGTGTTGTCGGTTGTAATCATCTGCAAGAACTGCTGCAGCTGCGCAACACGAGCAGCATCACGACTTTTTGCACGACCTCCGTTGAGCGACACGAGAACAATAGACGCAAGGATGCCGATGATGGCGATGACCACCAAGAGCTCGATGAGGGTGAAGCCCTTGAGATGACCGCGGTGACCTCGTTTAAAAACTGTTTGCATACACGTATTATTACCTATTACTAACTTATTAATGCTACTACTAATCCTGCGTATTATTATTGCTCGCAGCTTGCTACTAGTATAGCCCGCCCCCGCGGGCGCAAGGGGCGGCACTGGGGATAACCGACAACACTGAGCCCTTCTCAAAAAACTAGGCGGAGACAGGTGTGCCTGAAGTAATATGAAGCGGGATACCTCTCAATACGTTATTCTCTAAATCCTGCATATCCCCAATTTGATTGGACGCATCAAGCATCTCGATACCGATTATGTTCCCAGATATATCTAAATCGGCCATCAAGCGATCATTCATCTTAATGGTTTTATCTATACTACCATCGCTCATCTTGAAATAGATGGCATCTGCAACTCTGTCGTATTGTATGTTCATATTTTTACAGATAATACGCAGTAATAACGATATATTGCTCTTTTCTATCACGAAATCCGTCTTTAAAGTAAATTACCTCAATTTCTCTAGCTTCCACTTTTTTTCTAACTCGAACCCTCCCCTCGAAAGCACTCTCCATGGAGTCCGGCTCACGAATTGCATCCTTAACATGTTCTACGTTGATACCACGCTCGATGATTCGTGCCTGGAAATGGAGTGGGAACTTGAGATTCATATACTACATTAGTTTACAACAAATCACAAGGGTTATTTCTCCTAACCTCTATATACTCGAGGTGCTGTTGTAGATGGGCAGGAGGACAGACGCGAGCAGGAAGCCGACGCCGAGCGCCAAGGTGACAATGAGCGCCGGCTCGATGAGCGAGACGAGCGCATCGACCGCCGAGTTGACCTCGCGGTTGTAGAACTTTGCCATGCGCTCAAGGATGCTGCCGAGCTCGCCGGTCTCCTCGCCGATTTGGAGCATCTGGACCAAAATCGCCGGGATCTGCTCGGGGTAGCGCGCGAGCGACTGCGACATGGGGCTGCCGGCCTTGACCCCCTCGAGCGCCTCGACCAAGATGCGCTGGTAGACATCGTTCTCGATCACATTTGCCGTGATCTCGAGCGAACGCACCGCCGAGATGCCCGACGTGAGCATCACGTGCATGTTGTCGGAGAAGCGCGCGAGGTAGAGCTTTTGGTAGAGGTTGCCCACGTAGGGCACCGCGAGTTTGACCTGACTCATGTAGAGCCGGCCGGCCTCGGTGCGCGAATATTGATAGAGAAAGTAGCTGCCGATAATGAGCGCGATGAGCAAAAAGATGCCGTAATTGACAAAGAAGGCGCTCAAGTCGAGGATGATTTGCGTATACACAGGCAGCGACTGGCCATCACCTTGGAGGATGGCGCCGATTTTGGGGATCACGACCGTGAGCATGAGGATCATCACGGCGATAAAGGTGGTGAAGATAAACCCCGGGTAGATGAGCGCGTTGCGCGCCTTGGAGGAAAGTTCGTAGGAGCGGTCGATGTAATCGGCAAGAAAGAGGAAGGTTTGGTCGAGCTTGCCCGACTCCTCGCCCGCGCGCACCATGTTGACGTAGAAGTCCGAGAACACTTTTGGATGCTTAGAGAGCGCGACCGAGATACTGTTGCCGCCTTGGAGGTCGTCGCTCACCTGCGTGAGCGTGGTGCGCAGCATCGGCTTGCTTGCCTGCTCGGCCAAAAGTCGAAAGACGCGCAACGCCGACACCTGCGCCTCGAACAAGGTCGCCAACTGGCGCGAGAGAATCACCACATCGCGGCTCGACACCCCACCCAAAAACGGCAAATTGAGATTGATAGAAAACTTTGATGCGCCAACCTGGTTGAGCGCGGTGATGGTATAGCCCTTGCGCTGGAGCGCCTGGATTGCTGCGTCTTGGGTAGGCGCGCTGACGGTGCCCGATTGGGGCTTTGCCGACTCGTCGAGTGCTTCGTAGGTAAATTCCATAATCTAGCGAGTGAGTGAATAAAAGCGACTACAACAATCGCTCCAGCGTGCGCGGGTTCCACGAGCGGGCGTAGGCGCTTTCGATGGTAATCTCGCCCGAGCGCACCAACTCGGCGAGCGAGCGGTTCATATCGATCATCCCCTCGTCGAGGCCGGTCTCGATGACGGTCTGGATCTCGTGCGTGCGCTTCTCGCGGATGAGGTTAGCAACCGCGTTGTTGTTGATCAACAGCTCGCATGCGGGGATCAGCCCGCCCGAGATGCGCGGCACCAGGCGCTGCGAGAAGATACCGATGAGCGAGCCGGCGAGCTGCGCGCGGATTTGGTCTTGCTGCACACCCGGGAAGGAGTCGATGATGCGGTCGATGGTCTGCGCCGCGTTGTTGGTGTGGAGTGTCGAGAACACCAAGTGGCCGGTCTCGGCGGCGGTCACGGCGGTCGCGATGGTCTCGGGTGTGCGCATCTCGCCGATCATCAACACGTTGGCATCTTGGCGAAAGACAGAGTGCAGTGCCGTCTCAAAGTCGGAGGTGTCGATACCGACCTCGCGCTGCTCGATGAGCGACTTTTTGTTGGTAAAGAGAAACTCGATTGGGTCCTCGATGGTGACAATGTGCTCGGTGCGCTCGGAGTTGATCTTGTCGATGAGTGCTGCAAGCGTGGTCGTCTTGCCCTGCCCCACCGGCCCCACCACGAGGAAGAACCCTTGCCGACGCGAGGCAAAACTGTCGATAACGGGAGGCAGATGGAGGTCGGCCAAGAGCGGGATTTCTTTAGGGATCAAGCGCAGCGCCACGCCTGCATGCCCGCGCTCGAAGTAGGCATTGCCACGAAAGCGCACCACCTCGCCATAGGCAAACGAAAAGTCGACCTCCTGCGTCGCCAAAAAACGTTTTTTATTCTCAGGCGTGAGCAGCTCGGTCAACAAACCCATCACATCCTCGGGCGAGAGCACCGGCTCGGTCAAAATGGGCGTCATAGCACCCGCAACGCGGATTACTGGCTGCGACAGCGCGCACAGGTGCAGGTCGCTCGCGCCTTGCGCGATGAGTGCCTCGATGAGGCGGCCGATGTGTGCTTTGTAGTCGTTATTCATAGTGATGTACTAGAGTTCAATTTCTTTTTGCAGGGGCTCGGTGGTGGCACCTTGCTCGTCGAGCACCAGGTGCTCGGGCTCGGGCGGCGGCGCAGGCACCATCGTCTCGTCAGAGAGATCAAACTCGCCGCCGAGTGTGTTGACCTCCTCGAACGGGACAATCCCCTTCGCTGCTTTTATCATAGCATCTTCTTTCATCGTAAACATACCGTTTTTGCGCACCACCGCGAACATGTCTTGCTCTGATTTGCGTGCGAGGATGGTTCGCTCGAGCTCGGCGGTCATATCAAATGCTTCGAACACGGCGATGCGTCCGCGCGTGCCCGAGGGGCAGTCGGGTGTGGGGAAAAGTCGGTACACTTCGTCAAACGCAGGGATGTTGCCGCGATGCTCCTCGGGGACGTCCGCGAACTCGCGCGCGATCATCTGCCGCATACTCTCGTCGACCGGCGTCTTGCGCCCGCCACCCGGACACAACGTGCGCACCAAGCGCTGCGCCATACCCAAGATGAGCACAGGTGGGATCAGGTACGGCTCGATCCCCATGTCGAGGAGGCGCGGGACGATACCCACCGCGTTGTTGGTGTGGATGGTCGAAAGCACGAGGTGGCCGGTGAGCGCGGCTTGCACCGCGAGGTTGGCCGTCTCGCTGTCGCGGATCTCACCCACCATGATCACGTTCGGGTCTTGGCGCAAGGTGGTACGCAGACCGGTGGCAAAGGTGTAACCAATTTCTGGCCGCATCTGCGACTGCGACACACCGGGGATCGTGTACTCGACCGGATCCTCGAGCGACAGCACGTTTTGCCGCTCGCGGTCGATCTCGTTGAGGATCGCATAGAGCGAGGTCGACTTACCCGAGCCCGTTGGCCCCGACACCAACACCAAGCCATAGGGCTTGCGGATAGCGACCCGGATCAGCTCGAGGTCACGTGGCGAAAAACCAAGATCATCGAGCCGCAGCTCCTTGGCGGAGGATCCCAAAATACGCATCACCACCTTCTCGCCATAGTAGGTGGGAAATGTGGATACGCGGAAGTCGACTTTGTTGCCACCAACCCGGGCAGAAAAGCGGCCGTCTTGTGGTTTGCGCTTCTCATCGAGCCGCATATTGGAAAGCACTTTAATGCGCGCCACCACCGAGGAGTGCACCTTGGGCGGCAGGGTGATATTGGTGCTCAACACGCCGTCGATGCGAAACCGCACGCGACTTTTGTCGGCCAGGGGCTCGATGTGGATATCGGAGGCGCGCTGCTCGGTCGCATGGCGCAGCACTGTCGCGACAATTTTGGTGACCGGCGCATCCTCGCTGATCGACTCCGATGCTGTGTCGGTCACCTGGTCTTCCTCGAGCGAGATGTGTCGCGTGTCTTTGTCGGTTTTGCTGGTGTCGGTTTTGACCGCGGTCTCAAACTCGTTGAGTGCCTTACCCACCTCGCCCGAGAGCCCTTTGTACTGGGTGAGCAATTTATCAAAGTCGGTGTCTGTAATCAAAAAGACCTTATAGGGCATCCCCACTTTGGTCGAGATAAACGTGAGCGCGTCGCGCGCCTCGAGGTTGTCGGGGTCGGTGATACCCACCTCGAGCACACCGTCGACCACCGCCAGCGGCACAAAGCGGTAGTGCCGCGCCGACTCCTCGGGGATATAGCGGAGGATATCAAAAGGTATGTTTGTCTCGCCCAACTCGCGGGTCGGCACGCCAAAGTACATCCCCTTTGCTTTGAGGATATCCGAAAGGTTGATGCCCGCTCGCACGAGCAGCTCCTCGGGTGACACACCGGGTTTCAGCCCTGCACGCAGCTCCAGCGCCTGCGTCTTGCTGATAACACCGCTTTCTTGCAGCAGCGTGAGTAGATCCATAGTTAGTGTCCGGTCGCGGCGGGGAGTTTGAGTGTTGTACCATTGCCCACCGACACCCCTGCCGTGAGTGGCGCGAATGGGTTGCGGCGGCCGGTGGATTGTTTGGGGATGACGACGCCAAAGTCGGTGAGCGACACAAACACTGGGTCGCTAAAAATACCGCTGTTGAGTTTAATCGTGCGCAAGCTCGACAACGTGGTGAGCAACTGCTGCGATGCCACCGACGTCCCATCGGCCGACGAGGTAAGCGCCGGGGCACTCCCCCCAGATGAGATAAGGTAGTATCCAACCCCCACCAGCAGGACAACACCGATGATGACCGCGAGTATGTTTGATTTAATAAATGAAAGCATATGCGTTGTGTTTAGTGGAGCCAGTAGGTGCGGATATCAATCGAGTATGAACTGATGCCGTTAGCGCCACTGGTGCTTGCGGCGGCGCCAAAGGACAGTTTGTCGACGTCGATAATCCGCAAGCTGTGTTCGAGATCCTGCAAGAACGCAAGGAAGGTGTTGTAATCGGTTGTCACGGTAAAGCCCATCTGCACCGAGCCCACCGGGTCGCCCGAGGAGCCAACCGCGGCGGCGCTCTGTGCACTACTGCTGTCAGATATGCTACCGATTTGCAGACCACCCAGCGCCAAGCTGTGGCGCGATGCGATGTTGTTGATGTCGATAATCAGTCGGATGGTGTCGATATTGTCGGGCAAGACGTGCGCCAACTTGTTGACATCGTCGTTGGAGAAGGTGTTGCGCTTGGAAAGCAGCGTGTCACGCGTCTTGCGCAATTCTTGTGCCTGCGCGAGCGCCTTGTTGTAGCTGTCGAGCTCGGGACTGAGCGCCTTGGCCGCTTGGTAGGTTGGGTCGGTGTACACCACAAAAAGGCCAATCGCGGCAAACAGGAGGATAAGTGGGATAAGGATTCTCGTCATAGGATTATTGAGTGAACGGAGAGCTGCTGGTCGCTTGGGTGGTGGTCGTGGCGGGGGTAGCTGGTGTCGTGGTCGCTG
>CAIJFH010000004.1 GCA_903819895.1 Candidatus Adlerbacteria bacterium | reverse complement strand
GCTCGAATATGCATGCCGACCCCTCGTAATTTCTCAATCACGAACCGCTCCTGCGCACAGAGATGCGTGTACGTTTTCATACAAAATGGTTTTGCCACTAATGCATCCATTCTGTCCTACTTCAAAGGTAACTGGGTGCAAGCACCGCACGATGTTCGTGCACCGACTTGCTGTTCTTTTACGTCTTTAGTTCGAGTAGTTTAGAAGTGTTCAAAGGGGAGGGTGGTGTGAGCCATTGTTCCTCGACTACGTTGTGAAAGACGGCGGTGATGTGTTCCGTATTAGGAATGACAATCATCGCTTGGTGTGTGCCTGACGGGCACACATACGGTAAAGGAGTTCGGTCCCCAGGTAGCTTGCTTCGCAGGAAGTTTTCTCATGGGGGAAACAATGATGAGATGTCGCGCTCGCGATGTCTCGACGAAATAGAGAAGGAGAAGTTACGGTGGATATCGGCTTTGTTGCTTGTCCAAGTCCAGGGTCGCAGGTGCACCCGATGATTTCGAAGGGTGCTCCAGCTACTATCCGGTGCTTGCTGGATGTGTGCTCTCGTGACCAAAATGCTCAACCTGAGTGCGTTCTCACGCGTGACACGGGTGAGTATCATATCGAGCTGGCTACCGATGTCTCCAGGGTGAATGATTGTTATGACCTGTTCGCTCGACATCTTCTGCCTACAGAAATAGAGCGAAAAGGACGATTCAAGGAGAACGCGCTCTTGGATATGTCCGGCAAACCATACGTGCCGTACCGTGTATTCTATGTGCGTGGCCGTGGTGGCGAGATTGTCGCCGCGTATGCGACAAATACTGTGCGTATGCGAGGCAATCGCGGGGCTGTGTTCCTTGGTGCATATGCTGCCACAAGCAGACAGTACCAAGGTGTGGGCTTCATGCGGGAATTGTACGCGTCTGCTCTCATGCAATCAGTGCGTGACGCCTGTTCGCTCGGGACAACCTTGCAGCTCGCCTTGGGGGAGTGCACCGAAGCGGGGAGACGTACTTGGGCTCGCCTTGGACGTAAGGAACCCTACATCCGTAGGCCGGACGGTACGCATGTTGCGGTCTATGTTGTGCAACCTCCACTGAGCTTTAACCTTGCAACGGGGTTGCCATCAACGGGGGCGACGACCGTTAATGAGCGCATGATGGTCGACGGGTTCGGGTCCAAAGTCACGAAGGACCTGCTCATTGGTGGGTTCGGTGGTCTGTGTGATTGGACCGGCAGACGCGAGTCCGACGAGTTTGCGGGCGACAATCCAAGTGCGTCATATGCTGTGTACAGAAGCTGCTTCAGCGGGCTCGAACGCGACTTCGCCACTCGTCTCAACGGAGGCACACTCGTACTACTCTCTATTGACGAGCGCGCAGCTCTCGAGTTTATGGGTGTGACGTTTCGTGATCCACTCTAGCCCTACGGGGCCCATGCGAACTATTGCATGGGCCCCCACTCTTTTTTTTGTAACAAGATTATATCTGATAGCGTACAAACTCAGGGTTCTGCTGTGGCTCCGATGCTATATAGACGTCTCCTGTTTTAATACTCATGATGATACTGGCGATAGTTCCAGATGGCATATCGCCCGGATCTTCAGGAATAAAGTCGCGGCACAACATCCCGTCGCCCGCTTCGCGGTCGAGTAGCAGTGCTTTCGCGGCATTCAGGTCATAGGTTGTTGTCTTGTTGGAGATTATCTCTTGCGCGCGAGCATATCGTGCGAACGAGTTGTGCAAGAAACCAGCGCCCGCTTCTGGGTCATTTGCTGTGCCGCCAAGGTAGTGATTGGTGTGGACAAGAAATTGTCCCGACAAGGGGACGAGGGTTGTCTTGGTGCCCGAAAGTTCATAATCGGCTGCGCGTCCACTGGCGTCGGCAAGCAGGATGTTGCCACTCGTGCCGACGTACTCCGACGTTGAAAGCATCTCTGTTGCCTCGTCGAACGAACTTGCCTCGAGTAGGGAACGCAAAAGGGCGTGTATTGGTAGCCCGTTGAGTGGACCATCTGGATATAGATAGTTAAAGGCCACGCCAAACCCTGCGGACGACATCCCCACTTTGCCAAGCATGCCCGCTTCTGCAAACGTAAGTATGGTATTGCCGTTATCGAGTTTGATAGACAGCAAGACAGTCAACTCACGCGACGGTTCCGACCAATCCCAGTTTTCAAACAAAAGAGCGTTTGGGGCGAAAAAGAATGTGGCGCATTCGCTCTGTACTTCGCCGCTCATGCTGAGTAGCTCGGTGCGCGCATTGATCATATAGATATACTCGGCATCTACCCCTGCGCCTTCGGCAATTCCGTTCATCTCCTCGACGAGCGCTGGTCGAAACGCTGCCATTTTTTGTGCAAATTTTCTTGATTGTTCGCGGATAATACTGTCGTCGAGCTTGAGCAGCTTCTTATAAAAGGCGATATTCTTTTCAATAAGCTGTTTTGTGGTCTCTCCATGCGTCACGCCGCGTTCATGCGGCGTTCCTGCTAGAGCAATAAATGGTACTTCTCGTTTTGGTGTTGTAGCCATAGCCGTATTTTGCTACAAATATGCACTTTTGTCCAAAATCTGCGGCTACTCGGGTATTGGACCCGTACATGCGCTTGACACCACTCCCCAAGCGCGTACAATAGGGAGGAAACAAAGGCGGGGGTTCCAAGCGTAAAGCGAGGAAACGAATGAGTTACGGGGCTTTCGTTTCGATCGACAATTAGGATGTGACTTCAGTTGAGTCACCTACAGCGAGGCAATTGTCTCGCGGGGGAGCGTATATAACGCTTTCTTTTTTCGCGTTTTGGGCCTGTGGATATCGTGCTTGACGAGCAGTAACGTGCCATTACTAGCGTTCGCCATTTACTCGCCCCCAACTCACATACAACTCATATGCTTGAGCAAAAGTTTTTTAGCCGCTACCGTGCGCCCCGTGTCGAGACCCCGAACCTCGTCGCCGCCCAAGTGGACTCTTTCAACGCCCTTTTGAAAGATGGTATCAAAGAGATATTTAAGGAGTTCACCCCGATCAAGGACTACTCGGGCAAAAAGTTTGAGTTAGAGTTTGTCAAAATCGAGCTCGGCGAAGCCAAGTTCGACGAGCACTACGCCAAGGCGCAGAAGCAGTCGCTCGATGTGCCGATGCGCGCGACGGTTCGCCTCATCAACAAGGCGCAGAATACTGAAAAGGAGCAAGAGATCTTTCTTGCCGATTTCCCCGTGATGACCGACCACGGTACGTTTGTGATCAACGGTGTCGAGCGCGTCATTGTCCCGCAGCTCGCACGCTCCTACGGCGTCTTCTTTACTGCCGACGAGGTCAAGGGCAAGCGCCACTTTGGTGCTAAGGTCATCCCCGCGCGTGGCGCATGGATCGAGATCGAGGCAGATGCCGACGGGCAGCTCCAGGTGCGCATCGACCGCAAGCGCAAGTTCCCCGCTGTCTCGTTGCTCCGCGTCTTGGGCGCGGGCAGCGATGAGGAGATCAAGAAGTTGTTTGCCGACTCTGAGTTGGGTGCTGCGTGGATCGCAACCGCGATCGAGAAGGATCCGGCCAAGACGGTCGAGGATGCTTACATCGAGATCCACAAGCGCTTGCGCGATGGCGACCTGGCGACAGCGCAAAACGCGCGCGAGTACATCAACTCGCTCTTTAGCGACGAGCGCTACGACCTGTCGCGTGTTGGTCGCTACCGTTTCAACCAGCGTTTTGACAAGTCGCTCGACGAGAAGGATGTTGCCCGCAAGACGCTCTCGCTCGATGACATTGTCACCGTCTTCAACCATGTGCTGACCCTCGAAAACGACCCCGAGGCAGTCGAGGACAATATCGACCACCTCGGTAGCCGCCGCGTGCGCTATGTGGGCGAGATGCTCCAGCAGCGCCTGCGTGTAGGCCTCACACACATGAAGCGCAACATCCAGGACCGCATGTCGACCATCGACACCGAGGCGACGATGCCGCAGCAGTTCGTCAACCCGCGCCCGCTCCAAGCACGCATCAAAGAATTCTTCACCACCAACCAGCTGTCGCAGTTTATGCAGCAAAACAACGCGCTCGAGGAGCTCGAGCACTTGCGCACACTCTCGGCACTTGGCCCCGGCGGTCTCACACGCGAGCGCGCGGGCTTTGAGGTGCGCGACGTTCACCCGTCCCACTACGGCCGCCTCTGTCCGATCCAAACACCAGAAGGCCCAAACATCGGACTCATCCTGCGCCTTACCACCTTCGCACGTCTCAATGAATTTGGGATGATTGAGACGCCGTACATCAAAGTTATTGACGGCAAGGTCACCAAAGAGGTGGTCTATCTTAATGCTGCCGAGGAAGAGAAGTTTGCGATTGCCCATGGTGCAACCAAGATCGGTGATGATCAAAAGATCGTCGACGACATTGTCGACGTGCGCGTCAACGGTGCGCCGGTTCGCGTGGCACGCAACGAGGTGACCCACATCGATGTCGATGCGTCGCAGCCATTCTCGGTTGCAACGACAATGATCCCATTCCTCGAGCACGACGATGCAAACCGCGCGCTCATGGGTTCGAACATGCAAAAGCAGGCGACTCCGTGTCTCTTGCCCGAGGCGCCATTGGTGGCAACGGGTATGGAGGAGCGCGCTGCGCGTGACACTGGCCGCTTGGCGATCGCCAAAGAGGACGGCCTTGTGGTGCAGGCAGATGGCAAGCGTGTCGTCATCAAAGATGAGAAAGGCAAAGAGCACACCTACCCCTTGGTCAACTTTGTGCGCACCAACGGCTTTACCTCGCTCCACCAGCGCCCGGCGGTTTCTGTCGGCACCAAGGTTAAGAAAGGTGATCTGCTCGCGGACACATCAACGACCGACAAGGGTCAGCTCGCGCTGGGTCAAAACGCGCTCGTCGCGTTTATGTGCTGGAGCGGTGCCAACTACGAGGACGCAATCATCATCTCCGAGCGCATGGTCAAAAACTCCAAGTTCGCATCCATCCACATCGAGGAGTTTGTCTGCAACGTGCGCGACACCAAGCTCGGGCCCGAGGAGACCACCCACGATATTCCCAATGTATCCGAAACCAAACTCCGCAACCTCGATGAGGACGGTATCATCCGCACCGGCTCCGAAGTGCGCCCCGGCGACATTCTTGTTGGTAAAATTACGCCAAAAGGCGAGACACAGCTGACTCCTGAGGAGCGCCTCTTGCGTTCTATCTTTGGCGACAAAGCACGCGATGTGAAGGATTCGTCACTGCGCATGGAGAACGGCAAGCGCGGCCGCATCATCGGCGTCAAAGTGTTTTCGCGCGAGCAGGGTCACCAGCTCGAGAGCGGCATCATCAAGCGCATCCATATCGAGATTGCACAGCTGCGCACCGTTTCTGTCGGCGACAAGCTCGCAGGTCGTCACGGTAACAAGGGTGTCATCTCCCGCATCTTGCCCGAGGAGGATATGCCCTACATGGAGGATGGTCGCCCCGTCGACGTCATCTTGACTCCGCTCGGCGTGCCAAGCCGCATGAACTTGGGTCAGATTCTCGAGCTCCATCTTGGTCTTGCTGCAAACACACTCAACTACCAGGCAATCTGCCCGCCGTTTGCGGGTGCGACCGAGGGCGAGATTCGCGAGGAACTAAAGAAAGCTGGCTTTAACGAAAGCGGCAAGATGAAGTTGTACGACGGCCGCACGGGCGAAGCGTTCGAGCAGGACATCGCGGTCGGCTACATGTACATCCTCAAACTCCACCACATGGTCGAGGATAAAATCCACATGCGCTCAATCGGGCCATACTCGCTTATCACCCAGCAGCCGCTCGGCGGCAAGGCACAGGGCGGTGGTCAGCGCTTTGGCGAGATGGAAGTGTGGGCACTCTTGGGCTACGGCGCGGCATACACGCTCCGCGAGATGCTCACGATTAAATCCGACGACATCCAAGGTCGCTCGGCAGCGTTCGACTCGATCGTCCGTGGCGAGCGTATCAACCATCACTACGCGCCTGCATCCTTTAACGTGCTCCTCCACACCCTGCGCGGTTTGGCGCTCGATGTTGAGTTGATGCGAAATGGGTCAGCGGCAGGTGGTCGCGCGGGCTCGGGCAAGACGCCGGGTGCCGACGCATCCGACTTCGACGCGGTGCGCATCCGCCCCGCATCGCCGGAGAAAATCCTCGAGTGGTCGCATGGCGAGGTCACCAAACCAGAAACAATCAACTACCGTACCCAGCGCCCGGAGAAGAACTCGCTCTTTGATGAAAAAATCTTCGGGCCCGAGCGCGACTACGAGTGCTACTGCGGCAAATATCGCGGCATCCGCTACAAAGGTATTGTCTGCGAGAAGTGCGGTGTCGAGATCACCCGCGCGATTGTCCGCCGCGAGCGTATGGGCCATGTCGACTTGGCTGTGCCCGTCGCGCACGTGTGGTTCCTGCGCGCTATTCCCTCGCGCCTGTCGATGGTGCTTGGTATCTCTGGCGCCGACCTCGAGAAGGTTGTCTACTTTGCGGGCTATATTGTCACCGAGGTGCACCAGGCAGAAAAGGAGCGCATCATCCACGAGCTCGACACCGAGTACAAAGCAAAGTTGAAGAATCTCCAGGACGAGAAGTCGAAGGACAAGATGAAAGAACTCTTCCTCGAGGCAAAGCGCGACATCGACGCAATCTACGTTGGCTCCGTGCTCGACGAGCCGAAGTATCATCGCTTTGTCATCAAGTATGGCGCGATGTTCGAGGCAGGTATCGGCGCCGAGGCGATGTTTGACCTCTGCAAGAAGTTGAACTTGAAGCAGATGGCCGAGGAGACCGAAACCGCGTTGGTCAAAGCAGGTGCTGCCGACCGCGAGAAGTTTAGCAAGCGCCTCTCGATCCTGCGCGGTATGATCCGTGCCAACGTGCGCCCCGAGTGGATGTTCCTCTCGCGCATCCCGGTGATCCCGCCAGGCCTGCGTCCCATGGTCGCGCTCGATGGTGGCCGCCACGCGACATCCGACGTCAACGACCTCTACCGCCGCGTCATCAACCGCAACAACCGCCTCAAGAAACTCATCGAGATCCATGCGCCGGATGTGATCCTCCGCAACGAGAAGCGCATCTTGCAAGAGGCAGTCGACGCACTCATCGACAACACGATCCGCCATGGTGGCGCCGCATTTTCTGCGACGACCCAGGCGCGCACCCGCCCGCTCAAGTCGCTCTCCGACAACCTCAAAGGCAAGCATGGTCTCTTCCGCCAAAACCTGCTCGGCAAGCGCGTCGACTACTCGGGCCGCTCGGTGATTGTTGTCGGTCCAGAACTCAAACTCAACCAATGTGGTTTGCCCAAGCACATGGCGCTGGAGCTCTTCCGCCCGTTTGTTATCGGCAAACTGTTGGAGAAAGAACTCGCCTACAACATCCGCGGCGCAGGCCGCCTCATCGACGAGGGTGTGCCCGAGGTGTGGGCGATCCTCGAAGATGTGATCCGCGACAAGTATGTGCTGCTCAACCGCGCACCAACTTTGCACCGTTTGGGTATCCAGGCCTTCCAGCCGATCCTCATCGAGGGCAACGCGATCCAACTCCACCCGCTCGTGTGTCCGGCATTTAACGCCGACTTCGACGGCGACCAGATGGCTGTCCACGTGCCGCTTAGCCCCGAGGCGCAGACCGAGGCGCGTGAGATTATGTCCGCCACCAAAAACATTCTCAAGCCGGGTTCGGGCGACGCCGTTGTTGCAACCAAGTTGCTCGACATCTTGCTCGGTGCCTACTGGATGACCAAAGAGGTCGAGGGCGCAAAGGGCGAGGGCATGTCGTTCTCGTCTCCGAACAGCGCGATCCTCGCGTACGACTACGGCCAAGTTGGCTTCCAGGCAAAGATCAAGGTGATGCCGTCCATCAAAGACAAGTACTCGCAGTTTGGCGGGCAGATCTTCGAGACAACGGTCGGCCGCCTCCTCTTCAACACTGTCTTCCCGAACGACTACCCATTTATCAACGCCGCAATCGACAAGAAAGGTCTCTCCAAAATTGTCGATGACCTTGTCGCGCGCTATGGGTTGGAGAAGATCCCCGAGATTATGGATCGCATCAAGAACTTCGGCTTCCGCTATGTGACGCAGTCCGGCATCACGTGGTCGCTCGACGATATCCGCATTCCGGCAGAAAAGACATCGATTGTCGCGGTCGCACAGGACAAGTCGACCAAAGTGTTCCAGCATTGGCAGGAGGGTCTCTTGTCCGAGGACGAGCGCTACCGTATGAACCTCGAGATCTGGCACGACGCCAAGTCGCAGGTCGAGAAGCTCATCCCGGCCACCTTGCCCAAGAACGGCTCCGTCGCCGACATGCTCCGCTCGGGCGCCCGCGGCTCGGCAGCACAGCTGACCCAGATGGCAGGTATGAAAGGTCTCATCTCCTCACCAACCGGCGAGACGATTGAGCTCCCGATTACTAAGTCGATGAAGGAAGGTCTCTCACCAATCGAGTACTTCATCACCACGCACGGTTCGCGCTCGGGGTTGGCGTCAACCGCGCTCTCGACCGCGAAGGCCGGCTACCTCACGCGCCGACTCTTCGACGTCGCGCAAGATGTCGTGGTCGCCGAGGACGAGTGCGGCACCACCGAGGGTCTCACCGTCAAGCGCGAGTCGGCATCGGGCATTGGCACCTTCTTGGCACAAAACATCACTGGTCGCTACTTGGCAGCAGATGTCGAACATGATGGCAAAGTAATCTACAAAAAGGGTCAGTTTATCGGCTCCATCGACGCAAAGCATATTGAAGAACTGGGCACGCCGTCGGTCTATGTCCGCTCGCCAGTCGGCTGCCGCTCACACCGCGGCATCTGCGCACACTGCTACGGCGCCGACCTCGGCACCATGAAGCCGGTCGCGCTCGGCGAGGCAGTGGGAACCGTGGCCGCACAAGCAATCGGCGAGCCGGGCACCCAGCTCACGATGAACACCAAGCACGCCGGTGGTGCAGCGTCGGTCGGTGGCGACATCACGCAGGGTCTCCCGCGCGTTGAGGAAATCTTCGAGCGCCGCGCACCGCGCAACCCCGCAGTGGTCGCGACCGTCTCGGGCCAAGTCACCGAGATTCGCTCCGACAGCAAAGAGAAGGTGATTGTCGTCATCCCCGACCTCGAGCACAAAGGCAAGAGCAAGAAGGAGACGATCGAGTACAGCGCAAGCGTTCGCCGCGTCCCGATTGTCAAAGTGGGCGACACCGTCAAGAAGGGGCAGCTCCTCACCGACGGCTCCGCCGACTTGGCAGAACTCTTCAAGTACGCGGGCAAGGAGCGCACGCAGGAGTACATCATCACCGAGA
This sequence comes from Candidatus Adlerbacteria bacterium, assembly GCA_903819895.1. Lineage (GTDB taxonomy): Bacteria > Patescibacteriota > Minisyncoccia > Phycocordibacterales > SBAW01 > GWA1-54-10. The sequence continues at coordinate 874 of CAIJFH010000004.1, read as the reverse complement.
TCGTCAAGATCTACGAGCTCCAGGGTGCGTCGATCTCGATCAAGCACTTGGAGACGATCATCCGCCAGATGTTCTCACGTGTGAAGATCACCAACTCCGGCGGCACCGAGTTCTCGGGTGGTGACATCACCAACGAGAGCGACCTGCGCGCAGCAAACGAGCGCGCGGTGGCAGCAGGAGGGGAGCCCGCGGTCGGCGAGCATCTCGTGATGGGTATTCTCGATGTGTCGCTGTCGCGCCCGAGCTTCCTCTCGGCTGCATCGTTCCAAAACACGACGCGCATGCTCATCCGCGCATCGATGTACGGCTCGGTCGACAATCTCGAAGGCCTCAAGGAGAATGTCATCATCGGCCGCCTCATCCCAGCAGGTACGGGCTTTAAGGGTTCGCCCAAAGAGCGCTTGGTCAACAAGTACGCACCTGTCGCCGATGTTGCAGTCGAAAAAGAGACGGTGTAACAGTTAAAATATAAAAAAGCTTACGGCCGCTCAGGAATATCCTGGCGGCCGTTTGGCGTTGCGGTTCTCCAGACCGCCGCCGGTAGTTATATTTTTCGATAATCGATTGCCCCCATTATTGTCTGAGTCAAACCAACGCTAATTAGCGTTAGGACGAGAAAGATCTTTAGTACAATGGGTATCTCGGGGATCAGCCCGAGCGCGATGACCACCACGCACCCGAGCATGGAGGTGCCCAAAGAAATCCTGCTTATTGCGACCGTAGGTGAAGACATCGTATCTTCCTTCTCACCCAGTTACCTTTGAAGTAGGACAGAATGGATGCATTAGTGGCAAAACCATTTTGTATGAAAACGTACACGCATCTCTGTGCGCAGGAGCGGTTCGTGATTGAGAAATTACGAGGGGTCGGCATG
>CAIJFH010000003.1 GCA_903819895.1 Candidatus Adlerbacteria bacterium | reverse complement strand
GGCGCGGCCCTCGCCGCGCCGCCGCCCGCCACCGCCGCGGGAGCGGCGGTGGCCTTCGGGGCTACTTCAATACTCGCGCCCGCTTTGGTCAAAACCTCGGTTGGCCGCTTGAGCAACTTCTCTTCTTCAAAAATAATGGTGTGCGGCGATGCGACCAACCCCGGCGCCATCTTGAGATACGCATCACCAAGTTCGCCCGCAAGCGCGCCGACCAGCAAAAATGTTTGCGTGTCGCCGAGGAGCGACGGCGTCGACGCAAGCGTCGCCACCTCCTCGGGGGTCAGCTGCTCCCACGCAAGTTCCTCAACCGCTCCCTCGCCGCGTGGCGCGGGCATGCCAACCAAGACACGCATCATACGAGTTTTTCCATCTCGCCCCAACTCACGCCCACCTTCCCCTCGACCAAAAAGGGAATGTTGTTTGCCTCATCGAGCGGGATCACGTCTTGCATCACCTGGCGGATTTTCTCTGCTGCACGAGCGATATCTTTTTCTGCAACCTCAAACACCAACTCGTCGTGCACTTGGAGCAGCATCCGCACACGGTCGCCCAAGTTCTCGGCAGCAATCCATGCCGCAATGTCGACCATCGCCAACTTGAGCATATCCGCCTCGGTGCCCTGCACCGGCGCGTTGATCGCCATACGCTCGGCAGCAGCGCGCACGTAGGGTATCGGCGAGTTGATACCCGCGACATAGCGACGTCGGCCAAAGTACGTCTCGGTACAGCCGCGACGCGTCGCATCCGCCTTCACCTCCTCCAAATATGCTGCGAGACGTGGGAACGCGGCAAAGTATTGATTGTAAAATTCTTGCGCCTCGCCACGAGTCGTCCCCAACTGCTCGCGCAACGCACTCACCCCCATGCCGTAGAGGATGCCAAAGTTGATCACCTTTGCGCGCCGTCGCTGCTCGTAGGACACATCCCCGCCGCGCACATGGAACACACGCGCCGCCACCTCTGCGTGGACATCGCGCCCGTTTTTAAAAATCTCGCTGAGCGCCTCGTCGCCCGAGAGAAACGCCGCGATACGCAGCTCCAGCTGCGAGTAGTCAAACGACACCAAGAGCATCCCCTCTTCTGCCACAAATGCGCGACGGATCGCGCGACCAAGCTCGGTCTTGATCGGGATGTTTTGCAGGTTTGGATTCTGCGACGACAGCCGCCCCGTCGTCGTGCCCGTTTGGATAAACGAGGTGTGCAAGCGGCTCTGCTCGTCGAGCATAGTGGGGATCGTGTCGATATAGGTCGAGAGCAATTTTGAGAGCTCGCGATGCGCGAGGATGTCCGCGATAATCGGATGCTGGTCGCGCATCTTCTCCAACTCCGACTCGCGCGTGGTGCGTTGGCCGCCCGCGGTCTTTTTTTGATTCTTCACCCCAAGCCCCAACTTGTCAAAGAGCACGTCACCCAACTGCTTGGGCGAATTAATATTAAACTCCTCACCTGCCTGCTCAAAGACGCGCCTTGCAATCTTTTGCAACTCGCTCGTGTACTCGCTCGACAGGGTGCGCAAAAATGCACGATCAACTTTGATACCCACCTGCTCCATCTGGCGCAAAATTGGCCGCAGCGGCAACTCGATTTTTTCATACACAAACGAGAGCTCATCTTTTTTAATCTGCGCCAAGAGGTTTTTTCTTGCCTCGACAAACGTCCGCACACCACCAACACGATACACATCCTCCAAGGTAGGATGCGTCGTGTTAGAGTCGAGCACCCACACCGCCAAGAGCGCATCCGCCAACTCCTCCGCTGGCACGTCCTCGCTCGGGCCAAACAACCCCTCGGTGGTTGGCGCATGTTGTGTCTCGCCAAAGAGCGCCTTGACGCGGGTGATAAGCGAGCGGAAGTCGAACTCAGTCAAAAGCGCGTACAGTCGCTCGCGATCAACACCATCCTTCCATATTTTTTCTGGCAACGTAAACGCGATCGGCGCATCCAGCCGTATGGTCGCCAACACTTTCGAAAACGCCGCGTCCTCCTCGTGGTCGAGCATGAGCTGCGCAAATCGTTTTTGTATGCCTGCCTCTTTCGCCACCTCCTCCACCCCTTTTTTCTTGAGCGCTTTGTAGATTAACTCCAGCGAGCCAAATGTTTTGACCAACTTCAGCGCGCTCCCCTCGCCGACACCGGGCACTCCTTTAATGTTGTCACTGGCGTCGCCCATGATCCCTTTGAGGTCGGGCACGAGCGCCGGGCCAAAGCCGTACTTCTCAACCACCTTCTCTTCGTTATACAAAATCGTGTCAGAGAGACCTTTTTTAAACGTAAACATCTGCACGCGGTCGTCATCAACCAACTGCAGCAAATCGTTGTCGCCCGATGCAATGATTATATCAAGAGAATCTTCTTTACCGTGATTATTTTTTGTGTTTGATTCGCGTGCGTGTTTTAGTTTTTCTACAATCGTGCCGATCACGTCGTCGGCCTCAAACCCCTCGCACTCGTAGCGCGGGATACCAAATGCGTCGAGCACGTCGCGCGAGCGGATAATCTGCGCAACCAACGCATCATCTGCCGCGACCCGATGCGCCTTGTAGTCCTCGTAGGCAATATGCCGGTGCGTGGGTTTGGGCAAATCAAACGCCGCGACGATGTAGTCGGGCTTCAAGTCGGCGATAATCTTGGTGAGCATCGACACCAAACCAAACAAGGCACCCGTGGGCTCGCCCTTAGACGATGACAAGTCCGGCAGCGCATGATACGCCCGATGCAAAATCGCATGCGTGTCGAGTATCACGAGCCGTTTGTTGAGGATAGTAGTCATATGCTTGTATCATACTGTCTGACTTAATTTGTACCTATTAACGCCTGCTTTTTCTCTTTATTTAGCAATACTTCTTGTGTTTTTTGACTAATTTTTGACTAATTTTTGACTATTAACGCCCAGTAACCACTTCTGCGATTACCAATAAAAGTAATTCTGTTTTCTCTTCGCAATTCCTGAAGTATATTAGCAATGTCCTTTGGACTTAAGTTTGATGATATCTTTTGACATTCCTTGTTCGTTACTTTTTTGTTTTCTCTTAGGTGCTCAAGTATCAACTGTTTAACACCGTCGCGACTCAGGCCTTTAATTTTTGTATACTCCCACAACCTGTTGTGATCTTTGTAGTATCGCTTTGCCAAGAAATACTTAGTGCCTCTACCGACTCCATCTGCAACAACAATCCCCGCATCCAGAAATTTCTGTACTTCCTTCTTTGTAATTTTCTTGTTTGTACTCCTATCTTTGATCTGTTCGAGGAGTATCAAGTCCTCAACAGTTAAGTGAGTGTTTGTGTGTTGGGTCACCTCATCCAGATAGGAGATTATTTCTTCGTCTTTTACAACTGCCGACAAAGTAAGCAATACGTCATATCGTGTAGATTCATAGCTGGGTATACCCTTACCTTCGCGAATATTGTTCTCGAATATTAAATCTGCTCCTTGTCCGGAACGATCCACAAATCCTATTTTCTCGAAAGATTCGGCAAGTCGTCTATTTCTGTATTTGACCTGGTTATATATATTCTCTGGTGTGACACCAGGAAGAAATCCTCCGGGATTATCAAATACTATCTTTGTATTATCTTGCCGTATAAAGATTGATTTTTTTGCTTGATAATCCCTGTGCACAACCGCATTGTTGATCGCCTCACGAATCACCTCTTCATTAAATGCTCGTATATCTCGACGCGTGAGCCGCTCTGGCAGTTGTGACACAAAGTTACGAGAATTGATTTTATCCCACAAAATATCCAGAGAAAAAACAAGCGCCCCTCGTAGATTTAGTCGGTCGGAATAGTGTATCTCATATGGATTTACTCTATATTCAAAGATAATCTCTGCATCAGGCATACTATCTCGTAACGCATCCTCTTTCCCGAGCAAAAGTAGCGCAGCATTATTTATGTTCCCGTTTTGGAACAATCCGAGATCTGATAGAAACTGGGAGTTCGTCAACCCTGATTTGGAAGCATTTCCCGTTCGTCTCGCTTTTTCTTCATACAAGAGACGCATTTTTTGTATTGCATCAACATTGAGCGCATCAATGCCGACATCCAAATATTTTGCAGAAAAATCTTCTTGTGCCTCACTTAAAACTGAAGCCATTTCATCTTGTTTCATTCCTACCAACTCCTCGCCAGACCGCGTGAGATACCGCCCATAAAAATCAAACAGGTTGCCGATTCTCCGCCCAGGCACAGTGACCACGACCACACGCTGCGGCAAAAAGAACTCCTGCACTTCGACTTTTGCACCCATTCGATCGTACAACTGCGACCGCACATCTTCTATATTCTTAAATGCTTGTGTACCGACAATATTCCTGTCGTCTGTCACGCCAAAAATAATACGACCTCCCCCTACGTTTCCAATCGCCACAGCGTAGCCATAGAGACTTTTTTTGTCTTGCTTGTCACCACCTAACACAGAAAACTCGCCAGATGCACTCTTAAACTCCGTGTGTTCATCCTCCTTTTTATTTGCAATAATTTGCCGCAGTTCTGCCTCATCCATACCTTTACTCTATCTCATTCCCGCCTGTGCAGCTACGCCTATTCCAAGGGTTACCCTTGGATGATTTCTACAAACCGCTCGGTTTCGCTGGCGCCGTCGGAGGAGAGATAGAGGGTGAGGTCGGGGCGCGGGAGGAGGGTGCCCGCGTGCTCGGGCCACTCGATGCACACCAGGTTGGCGGGGTCGGCAAGCACCGCGCCCAGCTTGAGTGCCGAAAGTTCTTCTGGTTTATCGAGGCGATACAAATCGATGTGCACTAATTTTTTAAATCGACTGTTGGAAATGTCATACGATTTCATAATCACATAGGTTGGGCTCAATACTGATTCAGTAATACCCAACTTTTTTGCCAATGCTTGCACTAGTGTTGTTTTGCCGGCACCCAGATCGCCCACCAAGGTAACCAACAGCGCGTGATTTTCTTGCTCTGTGTGTTCTGTCTGTGCTGCAAACACGGGCAGCTGCAAGAGTTTTTGTACGTATGCCGACACATCGGCAAGTGCAATTTTTTCCATACCAGTATCCTACACCAAATGGTGCGAGAAAAAAGCAAAGCGTTGTAGAATAGAGGAACACATTCTGTATGGTGACCTTTAACGACAACGAGCAAGAAAAGCGCGTCGACTTTCTCAAAAAGCGCGAGGAGGAAGAGTTGGCACAAATGTTGTCGCGCAAATATGGCGTCGAGTACATCGACCTGTCGCTGGTCGCGGTCAACTCCGAGGCATTGCGTCTCATCCCCGAGGAGGAGGCACGCGCCACCGAGGCGGTCGCCTTTGGCGAAATGGGCAAAAAGATCAGTGTCGCTGCGCGCGCGCCCGAGAACCCGCGCGTCAAAGAGCTGCTCCAAAAACTGACCGAGCGCGGCTACACCGTGACGCTCTTTATGTGCTCGCAAGAAAGTTTAAAACGTGCGTTCGACCACTACGCCGACCTCTCCTATGCAAAAGAAAGTAAGGCCGGCGTGTTTGAGGTCTCGGGCGAGGAGGTCGAGGAGCTGCTCGGCAAGGTCGAGTCCTTGCAGGACATTGGCAAACTCATCAACGACGCGATCACGATGAAGAAGGCCTATCGAATCACGCGCATTCTCGAGATTATCCTCGCAGGCGGGCTCTCGACCAGCGCGTCCGACATCCATCTTGAACCAGAGGAGGACGCGGTGCGCCTGCGCTATCGCCTAGACGGCGTGTTGGTTGATGTGCTCACCTTCGACCACGAGACGTACCGCCTCGTGCTGTCGCGACTCAAGTTGCTGTCGGGACTCAAACTCAACATCACCCACGAGGCGCAGGATGGCCGCTTTAGTATCAAGATCAAAGGCGAGGAGATCGAGCTGCGCACATCCATCTTGCCCGGCAACTACGCCGAGACGTTTGTGATGCGTATCCTCAACCCCGAGTCGATCGCCGTGCCGCTGGAGTCGCTCGGGTTGGAGCCCAAGTTGCGCGAGCGGATCGAGAAAGAGATCGCGCGACCAAACGGCATGATCCTCACCACCGGCCCCACCGGCGCCGGCAAGACCACGACGCTCTACGCCTTTTTGCGCCGAGTCAACAACCCTGAGACAAAAATCATCACGATTGAGGACCCGGTCGAGTATCACCTCGCCGGCATTGTGCAAACACAGGTTGATAAAAAAAATTACACCTTTGCCGAAGGGTTGCGGTCGGCACTGCGACAAGACCCAGACGTGATCATGGTCGGCGAGATCCGCGACGGCGAGGTGGCCACGACCGCGATCAACGCGGCGCTCACGGGGCACCTCGTCTTCTCGACCCTGCACACCAACAATGCTGCTGGGTCATTCCCCCGCCTCATCGACATGGGTATTAGCGAAAAAGTATTGAGTAGCGCAGTTAGTTGCGCCATGGCACAGCGCTTGGTGCGCAAACTCTGCAAAGAATGCAAACAGGAGCGCGCCACCACCCCGACCGAGCAAGCGATTGTCGACCGGCACCTCGGCACCATTGTCGACCGCGCGCTCGTGCCCGAGAACACAAAGATGGTGTGGGTTGCCAAAGAGGGCGGCTGCCCCGCATGCAACAGCCGCGGCTACAAAGGCCGCATCGGTATCTACGAAGCAATCTTTATGGACAAACACATCGAGGAAGTGCTGCGCACCAAGCCGAGCGAGCATGAGATCGCCTCGGTCGCACGAGCACAAGGCGTCCCCACCATGCAGGAAGACGGCGTGATCAAAGTGCTGCACGGGATCACCTCGCTCGACGAGCTCGAGCGCGTGGTCGACCTTGAGGCGGTGGTGTAGAAAACGTATACGACAAAAAAGAGTGTGGTCAACGTTGGCGAGATGGGCTCGCGGGTGTAGAGTTAGCTCCAGTACACCATCAAGCAATACACAACTTCGACTAGCGAAGAAGCGAAAGTTTGTTTTGAGGATAACCCCCGCATCGAGTATAAAAACTGAAGCCGGAGTGTCCTTAAACAAGTTTCAAAACCCGGGCGGGCCGTATTGCTTGAGGGTGTACTGTGTCTAAATCAAAAATAAAAACTCCCCGAACGGGAGAGCGGTGCTAACAAAAAAGTTAGCATACTATTCATTTTATGTCAAATACGTTTCCGAAGCACACTCCCGCAGAACCGGAAAACCTTTCAGATACAACAGATTTTGACCATGCACCCGTAGTTGGCGCTCGGAGCGACGCATTTCTCGACCAGACACTGCGCCCGGCGTCGTGGGACGAGTACATCGGCCAAGAGAGCATCAAAAATAATCTGCACATACTCATCACTGCCGCCAAAGAGCGGCAGACACCGCCCGAGCACATCCTCTTTTACGGCCCGCCGGGCTTAGGCAAGACAACACTCGCGCACCTGATTGCCCACGAGCTCGGCGGCAGCTTGCGCGCGACCTCTGGCCCCGCTATCGAGCGCGTTGGCGACCTCGCCGCGATACTTACCAACTTGCAACCAGGCGATATCCTCTTTATCGACGAAATCCACCGACTCTCGCGCAACATCGAGGAGGTGCTCTACCCCGCGATGGAGTCGGGCGTGCTCAATATCATCATTGGCAAAGGCCCATCGGCGCGCACACTCGACCTGCCACTGCCACCATTCACTATGATCGCCGCGACCACACGCGTCGCCGACCTCTCTGCCCCGCTGCGATCGCGCTTCTCGGGTGGCGTATTCCGACTCGAGTTCTACAGCGAGGATGAGATCGCGAAAATCGTCGAGCGCTCGGCGCGCATTCTTGGTATCGAGACCGCTGCCGACGGCGTGCGCGAAATCGCTCGGCGCAGCCGCAGCACACCACGCACCGCCAACTACCTGCTTAAGCGTGCTCGCGACTGGGCGCAGCTCAAGCGCACCGCGCTCACCAAAGATGCTGTCGACGCGTCGTTGGGGCTCCTTGAGGTCGACCAGCTTGGCCTCACCCCTGTTGACCGAGCCATCCTGCTCACGATCATCGAGCGATTCCATGGCGGGCCTGCAGGCGTCTCCGCGCTTGGCGCCGCACTTTCGGAGGAGCCGAACACCATCTCCGAAGTCCACGAGCCCTTTCTCCTCCAACTCGGCCTCATCGAGCGCACCCCCCGCGGTCGCGTCGCCACCCGCGCCGCCTACAAACACCTGGGCAAAAAGCCACCGGAGGATTTGAACGAGAGATTGTTGTGACCTTATCTTTATGTAAGCAAGGCGTCGCCTTGCTTATCCACCAAACAGCTCGGTATGTGTGCCGATTTTGTTTATCGCAACAACACACAAGACATCATCCCGCTCATACTGTACCAGCAGGTCATATGAAAGATGGAACTCTCGATAAATGGACATACTGCCCTTGAGTTGATGATCTTGAAACGATACCGGAAGAGGTTTCTCTTCTCTCAAACACAACAGTGCCTGTCGAAATTTCTTCTGTGGAAACACGCCACTGTGGGCATATTTTTCTAGAGATTTTCTCGCGCTGTTTGAGAAAAGTACCGAGTACATACTTTTATTTCTTCTGTTTCGTGCCAAAAAACTCTTCCATTATTTCATCGACGTCTGTATACCGTTTAGCGTATTTTTTAGCCCATTCTGTTTCGCGGATAATTTCCTGCTCTTGCTCGGGTGTGTAGCCGTTTTCGGTGCGCACCACAAACGGGATAGCTTGGTCTTTGACGACGCGATTAAGATACACCTTGATGCCACTTGATACATCAAGCCCCATCCCAGCAAACACTTTCTTTGCTTTTGCTTTTGTTTTTGCGTCGATACGCACTTGGATAGTTGTAGTCATATCTCAAGTATAGTGGTTTTCTGCATCACGTCAACACGTTGTCACTACACTAGAAAACACCTGAGCGGCGCACCAAGAATATCTAGGTGCGCCGCGTTACGTCAGTGTCTGATTGTGTTTGTGTTGCCATCCTGCGTGTCTGTCAGCAGATCCAACAGATATTCACGGGACAGCATCTCAACCAGGACATGATGCGTCCAACTGTCTGCCGCTGGATGAGACGACTCCAACGCACCAAGCAATTCTTTTTGTGCGTCATTTTGTGTTGTGTCTCCGCGAACCATACACACATTGTGATACGTCTCCATATGTCCTTCTACCAGACGATGAGCGACGCAAGATGCTTGAAAGACTGCCATGATACAGCTCCCTGTTTGTACCCTTTTATGTAAACAAGCAGGCGCTGTATTTGGTTACTTTGTTATTAAAAATCCAAATCGTTTTCTTTTGTGCGACACTGCGGCTATACTTTGGATATGATTTCTCAAGAATTGATTGATTGGGTGGAGCGGCAGAGCGATAAGTTGAATCGCTACTTCCCTGTCGCGACCAAGCGCGAAGCACTGTTTGGCAGAGTAGCGAAACTGACTGAAGAAGTGGGCGAACTCGCCGAGGCAATCCTTGCGTCAGAACGTTTGCAACGGCAGGAAAAATTGGACGGCGCGGACTCGGCGCACGAAGCGGTCGAGGACATTGGCGCCGAGTGTGCGGATGTGATTATCACCACCCTCCTTTTGGCACAGCAAACTGGCGTTGATATGAACCAAGCCATCACAAACAAAATCGCCAAAATCGACGCGCGATTTGAAAAAATAGAAAAGGGCGAGTAATCTGGAGTATATGTCAGGACATAGCAAATGGAGCAAAATTAAACACAAGAAGGCGTCGACGGATGCAAGGAAGAGCAAGGTGTTTTCGAAGTTGGTGCGGTATATCACGGTCGAGGCGAAGAAGAGTAAAGGCGACCGCAACGCGCCAGGACTCCGGCTTGCGATCGAGAAGGCGCGTGCAGAGAACATGCCCGCGGACAACATCGACCGCGCGGTCGACAAGGCGTCGCAAGCGGGGGCAGAACTGGAGCAAGTTACCTACGAGGCGTACGGCCCGGGCGGCGTGGCGATTATCATCGAGGCGTTTACCGACAACCGAAACCGCACTGTGCAGGAAATCAAACACCTACTGAGCAAAAACGGCTACGCGCTCGCCAACCCGGGTGCTGCGATTTGGGCATTTGCCAAAAACGAACAGGGCGAACTTGCCGCAACAACCACGGTTGATCTCTCCGATGAGGATTTGGAAAAACTTGCGGAGCTGGTCGACGCAATCGACGAGCAGGATGATGTCAACGAGGTCTACACCAATGCCGAGTAATCTCTCTGGAGGAACCTCTGGAAAATCATTTCGCGTACTAGCATTCGACCCAGGTTTCGAACGCCTTGGAGTCGCGGTGGTGGAGAAAGTTGGAAATCGTGAGACACTACTTTTCTCCGACTGCATACGCACCAGCGCAACACTGTCGTTTGACGCGCGGCTCGGCGAGTTGGGGGCGGCGGTCGAGCAACTACTTACACAGTGGCAGCCCGACGCGATGGCGCTCGAAGATATTTATTTTGCCAAAAATGCAAAGACCGCGATGAAGGTGTCCGAGGTGCGCGGCATGCTCTCCTACCTCGCCACAAGGCACTTAGTGCCCGTATTCCACTACACGCCGCTCCAGGTCAAAGTCGCGGTCACGGGCTATGGCCAGAGCGACAAAAAAGCGGTCGCGATGATGGTGGCACGACTCGTCACTCTACCCGTGCTCCCGCTAGCCGCCACAAACAAAAAAATAAAAACGCCAAGTAACACGCGTCTCGACGACGAGCTCGACGCGATCGCTGTAGGGCTCACTTGTTTGGCGTCGGTGCGGCATTAGGTCTGCAAAACTGCACACACCGACGATAGTTATCCACGCAATATGAACGCGGAGGTATTGCAAAGATTTGCAGGTTTGGTACAACACTGATGTTACACCAGCATCAATTACAAAAGGGCACTAGCAACGCACCAATTATGCGAGATGAGTTTGAAACAGAAGGGTTTATGTTGAGCGATGACGCCGAGGAGACAGAGACGACCGACACCGATGTGGACGAGGACGAGCTCGGCGAGGGCGATGACGAAGATGACGAGGAGTTTGGGGCAGATTTCCCCGACGAGGAGGAAGAGTAAAAACACCTGATAAAAAATCCCTGCATCACACACGGTGCAGGAATTTTTTATTTGCTGGTGATGTTGAGAAAAATGTTAAGAAATCGGTGCTTGCCAATACGCAAACTCTGCGGCCGAGTAATCACTGCGTCAACATCAGTAACTTTCTCGCCACCAACTTCGGACACTGCGCCTGCATCAATCAATCGTCGTATTTCACTTTTTGATTCATGTAGTGCATCTGCAAGTGTCTCTAAATATTTGGTACCAGAGAAAACGAAAACTTCTGGCACCTCGTCTGGCACACCACCTTCGCTAAACGTGTTTTGCCAATCATCCTGTGCTTTCTGCGCTGCATCTGCCGAGTGATACATGGTGACCAACTCGCGCGCCAGCCGCATCTTTGCCTTTTTGGGGTGTTCTTCGAGAATTTTTTCTATTTCAGCAAGTGGCACATTGGTGGTGTCGATAAACATCTGGCGGACAACACCATCGGGCAGTGCCATTGTCTTACCAAACATATCCTGCGGCGTATCGTTGAGCGCGATGTAGTTCCCCTCACTCTTACTCATCAACTTTTTCCCTGTTGCAGGGTTCGCAAGCAATGTGGTCGAGATAATAAATTTTTCTTTGTTGTAGTAGCGTTTTTGGAGAATACGCCCCGCAAGCATGTTAAATGTTTGGTCAGTGCCGCCCATCTCAACATCGACATCCATCGCAACACTGTCATACCCCTGCATCAAGGGGTAAAAAAATTCGTGCAAATAGACCGGCTTCCCTGTGTTGATGCGCTTCTCGAACATATCACGCTCGAGCATGTGCTGCACAGTAAAGTTTGAGGCGATATCAATCAGATTCTCAAACGAGAGCTTCGACAACCACTCGCTGTTTTGCAAAATCTTGGCTGGATTTATTGGATCAGTAAAGTTGACGATTTTCTCCACCTGCGACTTCCAATCACGAATATGCCCCGCGACTTGCTCTGGTGTTTGCTGCACTCGTGCCGCCTCTTTGTCGGTTGGGTCGCCAATGAGCGCGGTGTAATCACCAAACAAGATGATAATTTCGTGCCCGAGCTGCCGAAACTTCTCTAGGATAAGGTAGTTGGTCGAGTGGCCGAGATGCAGCTGCGGACCAGTCGCGTCCGTGCCAATGTAAAAACGCAGCCGTTTACCACTCAAAAGCAGCTCTTTAAAATCCTTTTTGGTTGGCAACACCTCCGCAATACTGCGCGAAAGCAATTCGTCTATTTTTTGCTCATCTGTTGATACCCCATCAGCCATATACGCACCACTGTAACACAAACGGCGCTGTGGTAGAATTGCCGTATGAGAAACTCCTCGGAGCGTCGCGTTCAGAGCCCGCTTGGCCGCGCCCTGCGCTTTATTGGCCGCCATAGCCGGGTGTTGCTCCTGTGGTTGGTGGGGCTTGGTCTCCTTGGCGCTGGCGCGCTTGCGGTCTGGGCATCCACACTCAACATACCCGACCTGTCGTCGATTGAGAGCCGCAAGGTTGATCAATCGCTCAAACTCTACGACCGCACCGGCACCGTGCTCTTGTATGACCTCAACAATAGCAGCACCCGCCGCACCGTCGTGCCGCTCGCGCAGATCTCCCCCAATGTCCAAGACGCGACGATCTCGATCGAGGATCCAAACTTCTACCAGCACGGTGGTGTCGATTTTAAAGCAATCGCGCGCGCAATCATCGCCGACCTCACCCCCGGCGGCGTGACCCAAGGCGGCTCAACAATCACCCAGCAGGTGGTCAAAAACGTGCTGCTCACCAGCAGCCGAACCATCACCCGCAAGATCGAGGAGTGGGTGCTCGCCATCAAGCTCGAGCGCGTACTCACTAAAAATCAGATTCTTGAGTTGTATCTCAACCAGGTGCCCTATGGCGGCAACATCTATGGCGTCGAGGAGGCATCCGAGACATTCTTTGGCGTACATGCGGCCGACCTCACGGTGCCCGAGGCGGCATACCTCGCCGCGATTATCAACGCGCCAACCTACTACTCGCCCTATGGCAGCCATCGTGCACAGTTGGATGTACGAAAAAATATCGTGCTCGACAAAATGGTTGAGCATGGCTACATCACTGCGGCCGAGCGTGATACTGCGAAAGCAACAAAAATCACCTTTCTCACCCCACAATCAAACTCGATTACCGCTCCACACTTTGTGTTTTATGTCGAGCAATATCTCGAGAACAAGTATGGCCCCGACGTGCTCCAGCAAGGCGGCTGGAGCGTCACCACCTCGCTCGACGCCGACCTCCAAACCAAAGCCGAGCAAGTGGTGCAGGCACACGCAGCGAGCAATCAATCGCAATTTAACGCATCCAACACCGGCATGATCGCGCTCGACCCCACCAACGGGCAGATTTTAGTGATGGTCGGCTCGCGCAACTACTTCGACACCACCATTGACGGCAACTTTAATGTCACGCTCGCAGGTCGACAACCGGGGTCAACCTTCAAACCTTTTGCCTATGCCGAAGCGTTTGAGAAGGGCTACACCCCCGACACTGTGGTGTTTGATGTGCCGACACAGTTCTCGACCTCGTGTGGCCCGAGCGACACCACCAACGACACTCCACCCTGCTATGCGCCGGTCAACTACGACGGCAAGTTCCGCGGCCCGATGACGCTGCGCGACGCAATCGCACAATCTATCAACATTCCTGCTATCAAGGTGCTCTACCTTGCGGGGATTGCCGACACGCTCCAGCTTGCCAAGTCGATGGGTATCTCGACGCTCGGCGACCCGTCGCAGTATGGGCTGACCTTGGTGCTCGGCGGTGGCGAGACCACACTCCTCGACATGACCAGTGCCTATGGTGCTTTTGCACAAAACGGCGTACACATGCAGCCCGTGTCAGTGCTCAAAATTACTGATGAGAACGGCAACACGATCGAGGACAATACACAACCCATCGGCAACCAGGTGCTCCCCACCACAGTCGCACAAGAAATAAACGATATTCTCTCCGACCCCGTCGCCAAAGCGCCACTGGGTGAAAACGATTTACTCACCTTCCCTGGGCGCGATGTGGCAGTCAAAACCGGTACCACCAACAACTACAAAGACGCGTGGACGATTGGCTACACACCAAACCTTGTGGTTGGTATCTGGGCAGGCAACAATAACAACACTCCAATGGTCAAAAAAGTCTCGGGCTTTATCGTGGGCCCCATGTGGCACGAGTTTATGGCCTATGCGCTTGCAAAAACCCCTAACGAATCGTTTACGCGCGGCACCATCGACGAAAGCGCGCTCAAACCGGTACTGCGCGGCGTGTGGGACACCCCCGGCAGCGATGGAGCAATCCACGACATCCTCTATTGGGTTGATAAAAACAATCCAAACGGCCCACAACCCACCAACCCGGCCTCTGACCCGCAATACCTCTACTGGGACCTCCCCGTCGGTACCTGGGCTAAAACAAGCTCGTAGAGCCGCTAGCGGTTCATCGGCATCGCAAGGTAGAAGAAGGAGTCGTCGGCAGCATCTTTGATGAGCATCGGCTTGCCTGCGCCGTTACTGTTGAGACGGACGGACTCGCCCGAGATTGCCTGCAAACTATCGGCCAAATAACGGCCATTAAACGAAACAGTGAGGCCATCGCCCGAGATGGTTGCACGCATGGTGGATGTTTGCTCGCCCACATCCGGGTTGCGCGACGACAGCAACACTGCTTTTTTTGCCGGGTCGATAGTAAGGGACACTTGCGAGAATTTATCGGCAAAGATTGAAAGTGATTTGAGCGACGAACTCACATCCTCGCGCAACACCACCGCCTCGGTCGAGAATGTTTTGGGGATAATCTGGCGATAATTAGGGAAGGAGCCGTCGATGAGCCGACTCGTAAAGTACACATTTTCTACCTGGGTTGAGAGTTGGTTGTCGTTGTAATAAATCTCCACCTCACTTTTTATCGTGTCGACAATACGCATCAACTCGGCCGCATTACGCGCCGGCACCAACAACTGCGGCACACTCCCACCACCACGCAGCGGCACTGTTTTCTCCGCAAGACGGAACGAGTCGGTCGCAACCGCAGTAAACTTCCCCTCCTCGCTATAGAGCAACACACTCTGCAACTCTGGCTTAATAGTTGAGGTTGATGCGCAGTACGCCACACTCCGGATCGCGCGAGACAAATCAGCACTCTTTACCGTAAACGACTTCTCTGCCGAGACACGAGGGAGGATGGGAAAATCATCGTGTGGAATGGTTTTAATTGATGCCGACGCACGCTCGGTCTCGACAACCAGCAACTCACCCGAAAGAGAGCCGGTCACCTGCTTACTACGTGCGTTGGTTAAAAAACCAAGCAGCACTGACGAGGGAATCGCCACCACCCCATCCTCGGACACTTTTGCGGGGATCATAATCTCAACACCACATTCGAGGTTAGTCGCACGCAGGAGCAACCGATTCCCCTCAGCACTCAAAAAGACACTCGAGAGCACGGGGAGGTTTGCGCGCTTCTCGGTAAATCGTCCAGCAGTTGCCACCGCTGTTAACATTGCCTCTGTGCTGGTTTCGAATTTCATATATTCTTCTTTTTAAAACAATCTATGCTTATTAGGGGTGTGGATAGGTGTATAACTCGCCTAATTGTTGCCTCGCCCACGTATTTTAGCGTTTTTCGTTGGCACAACATGTGCATAATCTGCCGTTGCTTTTGGGGATAACCATTCCCGCCCCTTTCTTATACCGCGTCTGGCACCTTTTTTCCACCCTTTTCCACACCCTACTCCAGGGGTTATCCACCCTATTTCAACATAAGGCGGATCTGGTGGAGTTCTTGGGAGAGAGTGCTGTCGGTAGTGAGGTCGTTTTTTATTTTTTCGCACGAGTGGATGACGGTGGTGTGGTCGCGCCCACCAAGTTTCTCGCCAATAGTTGGGAAGGAGATTTTAAAATCCTCGCGCAGGAGAAACATGATGACTTGCCGTGGACGCACCACCTCTTTGCGGCGTGTCTTTTCGTAGATACTCCCCTCTTCGATGCCATAAAAACCCGCGATGGTTTTGACCACCTCTTGCACCGACACCGACTTTTTGGTCGAACCGCTAGCGCCACGTAGGAGGTTTTTTGCATCGTTAATGGTGAGCGGCCCACCACGCAACTCAAATTGGATGAGGAGTAGGTTGAGTGCGCCCTCGAGTTCGCGGACGTTCCCTTCGACCGTTGCTGCCAAGTAGTCGAGCACGTCGTCGGGGAGGATAATCCCATGCGAGAGCGCTTTGGTGCGGATGATGGCGAGCCGAGAGTCGTGGTCGGGCGGTGTCACCGAAACAATCATCCCGGCGCTAAAGCGCGACTGTAAACGATCCTCAATATTTTGGATCATGTTGGGGTGCTGGTCGGAGGTAAACACCAGCTGTTTGTTGCCATCATGGAGATAGTTAAAGAGGTGAAAGAACTCCTCTTTCGTTTTTTCCATCTTTGCCAAAAACTGCACATCGTCCATAATCAGGAGCTCGTATTGGCGATACTTCTCTTTAAAACTCTGCACTTTGTTGCTTTGCACCGACGAGACATAATCCATCGAGAATTTTTCCGAGGTGACGTACTGGATCTTTCGGTCGGGTGCGTTGATACGAAAGTGGTTGCCGATTGCCTGCGCCAAATGTGTCTTGCCGAGCCCCGATGGGCCATAGATGAGGAGTGGGTTGTAGGCGATACCCGGCTTTCGGACAACGGCCTGTGCCGCAGCGTGTGCCAGCTCATTAAACGGCCCCACCACAAATGTGTTGAAGGAGAAGCGTGGGTTGAGATTGGTCTTCGCATGCACACTTTCCAGTGGTAGCTCCGATGGTGCTGCGGGCACATGCCGCGGTTCGTCCGATTTTTTTTGCCCTCGCGAGATAATGTACTCAATCGACCGCACACTGTCGGACAAACCGCGCAGCGAGCGCAGAATATCTTTATGGAATTTTGTCGACAACCAGTCGCGGGCAAATTGGCTCGGCACACCAAGGTAGACGGTGCCATCCTCGACGCGCACAATATGTGTCTCCTTAAACCAGGTATTAAAATTTGGTTTCGAAATGGTGAGCGCTAACTCAACCAATGCATTTTCCCAAAGTTCTTTTGTGGTTGTCATAGGAGGAGGTATCGGTAAGGATACGCGACCCTACCCATATCGTCAAAATATCCACCGTAGTGGATGTGTTGTGGAGAAGCAACAAATACGGTATAGTCCTGAGGTATGTCGCAGACCTACCAACCAAAGAAGCGCAAGCGCGCCCGAGCACATGGTTTTTTGAAACGCGCCAGCACTCCTGGTGGTGCAAAGACCTTGCTGCGCCGCCGCCGCAAAGGCCGTGCAAAAATCTCGGCGTAACTCGCTATGCTCCCCAAGCGACAGCGCTTAGTGTCGGCTGAGGTACGCGAAGTGCTCACCCGTGGCCGCTCGCGTCGCGGGACGTATGTGTCGATAAAGCGTATCCCAACCAACGAGCCACTGCGTGTCTCGGTTGTTGTGGCTAAAGCAGTCGCCAAGAAGGCCGTTGATCGAAATCGCCTGCGTCGTGCCTGCTACCGAGCGCTCTCCCCCCTCTCGGGCACCGGCCGCGCTGTCGTATTTGTCATCAAAGTGCCGCCAGGTGCGCTCACGCCAACATTCCGCACCGAGCTTGGCCAATTGTTTGCGGGCGCGGTACACTAACTACTACCTATGTTCCACACTTTTCTTGTCCAACCAATCTACAACGCGTTTATCTACCTTATCGGCATTATGCCGGGTGGTGATGTAGGATTTGCAATCATTGCGCTCACGCTGATTATCCGTATCATCTTCTACCCCGCGTTTGCTTCGTCGATTCGTACCCAAATGGGCATGCAGGCAATCCAGGGCGAGCTCGATGATATTAATACGAAGTACAAAGACAACCCCGAGGAGCGAACCCGCCGCACCATGGCGCTGTTTACCGAGCATAAGGTGCGACCATTGAGCGGCTTTCTCGCACTTTTGGTCCAGGTGCCGGTGTTTATCGCGCTCTACTACGCGTTCTTTCGCGAAGGGTTGCCCAAAATTGATGCGTCGCAGCTCTATTCGTTTGTCCAAGTGCCGCACGTGGTCAGCGTCTCTTTTCTTGGGTTTGTTGATTTGCTCGCAAAACACAACATTGTGTTGGCGGCAGTGGTGTTTGGTCTCCAATTTTTTGTCGCTTATGTATCACTATTGCGTGTTAAAGGAAGCGCCTCAAAAGTATTGTCCCCCGAGAAGGCGGCTGCACAACGGCTGCAGCAGCAGATGATGCTTTACTTTCTCCCGGCGCTCATTGGTATCATCTCTTACTCACTGCCCGCGGCGGTGGGTATCTATTTTTGTGCCGGCAACGTGGTGTCGCTGGGGCAAGAGTGGGTCATCCGTCGCCAACTCAATGCAGCCCAAAAAGTGTAAATAGCACACGGGTAAGAAACACCACTGCGGTGCTGTCTAGTTGCGCCCAGCGCTCTGGGTAGAGTATTGTGTGGATATGTCACCCGAACTCCTCAAGACCTTTGCACAAACATTTTTTGATACCCTAGGCGCGAACGTGACGTCGCTTGAGGTGGTGTCGGGGCACCGCACGCGGGTCGCGGTCACCTCCCCCGAGGGTGAGCAACTCATCGGCCAAGACGGCGACACCCTGCGCGCGATCAACACCCTGGCCCGCCGGATGGTCGAGCATGCGCACAGCACTGACGCGGCAAACTTTCTTATCGACATCAATAATTTTCATGAACATCAGGCAGAGAAAGTGCGCGCCGAGGCGCGGATGCTCGCGCAGCGGGTGCGGCTGTTTAAACACGATGTCGACATGGAGCCGATGACCGCGTACGACCGCTTGGTGGTGCACGAGTTGTTTGCCGACGACCCCGAAGTCGAGACGCACTCCGACGGCGAGGGTAAGACCCGCCACATTGTGCTGCGCTATAAACAGCCGGTTGCTACTGCATAAGCCGCACGCCCCACAGGGTGCGGTCATTTTTGGTGATAAACAAGAGGTAGCGCATGTCGGGCGAGATTGCCATACCGGCGATATTGGACCGCACTCCACCATCGGTGCCGCCCGGTCCTGCAACCACCACCGAGACACGGGTGTTGAGGTTGTATCCAACAATGTTGTCGGGTGCGCTCGCGGTGCCTTGGTGCCACAGGTCCATATAGTTTGGTGGGACATACTGGAGCGGCACGGCGCAGTACACCACCACATTCGAGATGGGGCTCCAGATGCAACGCTCTGGCGCGGGCTGGAACGAGAGTGCGGTGTCACCGCCGCTCGTCACGTCGTGTGCATATACTTGCCGCGAACTACTGTCAGCAGCGATGGTTTGGTAGAGTACTTTAGAGAAATCAACGTTGGCATTTGCCGAGAGGCCGGTCGTGTAGAGTAGTGGCTGCACAGCACCCGTCTTGGTTTGGATCGAGAACGCAATCCCCGGCACGCCGGATGCTTGCTTGGATTGTGCCAGCAGGATGGTTGGGCTCGGCCACGAGAGCAACACTTGAGTGAGTGGGAGCGAAAATGTTTTGACCGGTTTGGATCCATCAAACGCAGCGATGTAGCCCACCGATGTGGCACCACTGGCAAGCAAATAGGCCACCTGTGTACCATCGGGAGACAGCGCAAACGAGGTCACCCCATCGGGGAGAAACTTAATTATTGGCGGCTGGATGGTAGTCGCGGTCGAGCTGGCTGCGGGGAATCCAAGGTAGATGGTCTTCATAATACCACTGTCGACATATTGCCCAACGGCAGCGCTCGCCTGCTTCTCCCACTGAGCACCCGCGATGCCGGGGATGGTCACATTGGATATGACGCGCGCAGCAGCGCCGGGGACGTCCATCGGCATATCAAACACATGGCCGTTATCCTGCATCACATAGCGCGCGAGTGTGGTGGTTGGGTTTGCGGTCTGGAAAAAGGTTGCACTCGCCACCGGCCCATCGGCAATCTTAAAGATAATCGGCACCGCGCTCCCCGACGCACTCCCTCCCCCACTGGTGTCACCATCAGTTGGCGCTGCGGTGCCGCTCACGGTGCGTGTGCCAGCCGCGCCAAACAATCCACCGCCTGTACTCGTAGATTGTCCGCCGCCGAGTTTGATAAACAAAAACACCACAAGCAGTACCAACAGGAGCACCACTCCCCCAACAATCCCCACACGTTTCCAATTGATAGTATTGATGTTCATTTTTTTATTTTATGCATCATCCCGCAGGTGTCATCTCCAAAGGAACACCGTTTTGATACGGGACCGCTGGTTGAGGTGTTTGTATGGGTGTTCCAGATGAAGGTATTGTAGCTGGTGTTTGTGTTTGGGCGTTGTTGGTATTAATTGAGGTACTGGGTACTGGGCTAAACGAGTCGGGAAAGAAAAGGAGTTGTGGGTTGATAGTGCTCAGGATGAGCCAACAGGCAATGAGCAACAGTAGACCGTAAATGGCCGACTTCATACGCTCCTTGGCGGCACTCAAGGTGACGCCAACCGACGACACCATGTAGGCAACGCCACCAAAGATGAGTGCGAGCACCGCCACCAACCCGCCGAGCGAGATAAGTGTTTTGAGTAATCCAGTCAGCAATAAACCAAACGAAACCGTCCCTGTTTGATTTGCTCCCGGTATCGGCTCAAGGGGTACGTAGGAAATATTACCATTACTGCCCGCTGCCGACCCCGCCGCACCGCCCGTGCCAGATCCGCTGGCGCTTCCGCCGCTACCGCTACCACTCCCCGAGCCGTTTGTTGCTGGGGTCAGATAATCTTGCTGTATCTGAGTCATTTCCGATACTACAGGGGACATGTCCTGAGTGCATGCGGGAAGATTGTTGGCTTGCAGATAGCCAGCACCACATTGGTCTAGTTTGTATCCATCGAGCACATATAATTGAGCTTGATTTGCACACACATCTGCAGCAGTACCATTTTGTGTACAAATATTGTATTGGTAATTGCAGTTGGTGTTGTATGTTGCGCCATAAGTAGCCACAGTGACCTCAGGGCAGTTATCAGTCGCTGCTTTTGTGGTAGAAGTAATAGCAAATATCGAAAATGCTAACGCAAATAGAAACAAAACACTATATTTCAAAATCTGTTTCATATCCCAAAGAAGTTAGAGAGCGCTGCGCCGGTTTGGGTGCCAAAGGTGAGGTAGATGCCGGTTTGGGCCGCTTGCATAAAGGTAGTATTGTTTGTGTTTTGTACCGAGACGCCAATTTGTGCGCTCCCCGCCCCCGAGGACGTTTGGCGCAGGGTGAGTACCCCGTGTGCCGAGTCGGGGCCGGTCACTTCGCTGCTGTTGAGCATCCAGGTGTAGGACAACGAGCCATCTTTTTTGCTTGCCGTGGAGAAGAAGTATGGCTCGGCAACCAAGGTCACCTCTTTAGCGCTGAGTGTCGCGGGGCCGCTCAGCGCTTGGTCGAGCACCTCGCCGCGCAGCGGGTCTTGGTTGTAGAGCACCAGCTGTGGTGTGCTCACGGGGATTGTGATATCGCTGTGGCCCACCTTGGTGCCGCCAAGGTAGACATCGACACTGACACTTTCGCTTGTTTGGAGCTCGTCACCAGTAAAGGTAAATACATTTCTCCCGATGCCCGATTGTGTCGGCGCGAGCGTATTGTTGAGCGACCATTGGAACGAGAGCGTATTGTTTGCTGCGAGTGCGCCGTTGGACAAAATGGTGGGGAATGCGACCACACGCGCGCTCGAGCCCGCGCTGTAGAGCGGTTTGCCAAGGTAGAACGTTGGGGCGGTAGTGTCCGCCTCCCACACCAGGTTGACGACCGATGGGTTAAAAGCAAAGTCGTGCGTAATGGTGCCTTGTGTGGGCGAGTCGATCGTGAGGTGGATCACGGTTACTCGCCCTACCCCACCCGTGGTAAACGAGTAGGAGTTTTTGCCCACACCCGTTGCAGCGACGACACCATCTTTCTCCCACGTGACCGTTGCATTGCCCAAGAATGATCCAACCCCTTCGATAAAAATAGACACGCTCTGGTTTGGCCCCGGCACCTCGGGTGCGATGGTGTACTGCACCGGGTCGGGCTGGTTGGTGCTGCTCAGTTGGGCGTGCGCGATGGGTGTTGTGTATGCGGCAATAATCCACACCACCAACAGTGCGGCGAGTGTGCACACAGTATGTGTATGATTACGCAGGCTGTACATAGAGTGGTTGTGTTGGTGCGGTTTCGTCGATGGTGCCACGACTCCTTGCCTCTTGCGGAGATGTTTTTGCATAAATACCATCCATGCGGCGCAGGTCCATTGTGGTGCGGTTTTTAAACTCCTCGCGTCGCGCGGTTTGCCCCGCGTCTGTAGCGAGCCCCGCAGCAACCGCTTTTCTTTGGGTGTAGTGGTTGAGAGTGTATGCGGTCGCGGCTGCCCCGCCAAGCATGGTGCCAGGCGCGAGCATGGTGCCGAAGGTGTTTGATGGGCTTTGCTGCAGCTTTTTCTCCTCAAGATTTTTTTGTATTACACAGCGTACTGCGGTAAAGGTAAACGCCGGCAGGTCGCTTAGGATAGGGATGGTTTTGAGCAGTGCTGGCAGCCAGATTTGTCCGGGGTACCACAACTTGGTGCTCCACAACCAGAGGTAGAAAATAGTGCCAAAGGTAAACGAGATGCACAAGGTAAGTGCGATACCCAAGGCGATACCAAGCGGCAGTGCGACGGTCGAGGCAATTGGGTTTGCTACTGTGCCAAAAAATGCACCTATTGCAGCGCCAGCGGCGCAACTGGTCTCGCTGCTTATTACTTGGTTTGCAACATAGCAGCCCGCTGCTGCGCCACCAAGTGTGCCAGCAAAAGCAGCAATAGCAGCAACACCAGCAGAGAGTGTTGCTTGCAAGAAATCAATCAGCACCGCAAACATGATGATGCATGTTTTGTTGAGCGTACTCATTACTCACTATTGTACCCTATTTCGGCGAGGGTTCGGGAGGGTTTTGCACTCCGTTGTCCACCAACTCTTTTGCCTCGGCACGTTGCTGTCGCAGCGCCAACACTTGGGATGGGTCGGAGGTGATAATCTGGTCCTCGGTGTAGGATGCAATCACCTTGATGGCGACATGTTTGAGTCCGGCAAAAAAGATCCCCTCCCCCACATCCGACTCGAGCAAAAGAAACTTCTCCTCGTCCGAGAGGTTGAATGTTTTTTGTAGGTTATCAATCGTGGTTGGCGACTGCTTGAGCAAGAGTTGGATCGACGAGTTGGTGATCATTGGCAGGCCGTAGGGCGATTTGAGAAAGTCGTCGACGTCTTGGGTAATGGTCGCGAGGCCCAAGTAGTACTTGCGTCCGCGCTTGGCCATGCCGTAGAGGAACGATGCGGTGTCGTCCGACTTCATCATCCACCACGCCTCGTCGATAACCAGCAAGCGCTTTTTGAGCACCTTGCGCACGTTGTTCCATATGTAGTGGGTAATTAGGTACATCGCGACCGGCTTGAGGTCATCCTCCATATCGCGTACCGAAAAGACCACAAACTTTTTGTTGATGTCGACGTTGGTCGGCTGGTTGATAAAGCCCGACCAGGTGCCCTTGGTGTACTTGGAGATGCGCTGCACCAACGACTCGCTGCCTTCCATCCCCGACAACACCATCTCGAAGTCCGAGAGCAGAGGCGGCTCGATCTCGGCAAAGTTGCTGTCGACCGTAATGTCCTTGAGCGCGTAGGTTTCGGTAATTGCTTTGTCGATAATCGCGTCTTCCTCTGGTGTGAGTCCACCGAGCATCAGCCGAAAGAGCCCCACCAACGAGACGATATTCGAGCGCAGCACGTCGGCCGGGTTTTCGTCCTCGCGTGGGGGTGCGAGGTCAAACGGGTTGATATGGTGCTCGGAGTTGAGCGAGATGTTGAAGTAGCGGCCGCCCACCGTTTGTGCCAAAAACTCGTACTCGCGCTCGGGGTCGATGACAATCACCTCGGTGTCGAACATGAGCGTGCGCAAAATCTCCAGCTTGGTGGTGTACGATTTGCCCGAGCCGGACTTGGCAAAAATCACCGAGTTATAGTTCTCGAGCGAAAAGCGGTCAAACAGCACAAGCGACGCGTTGTGTCGGTTGACGCCATAGAGGATTCCTCGGTCGGAGGTAAGGTCGAACGAGACAAACGGGAAGATAGATGACAGCGGCGAGGAGTTGAGTTTGGAGGTGACATTGAGCTCGTCGCGCGACAGCGGCAGCACGCTCTTGAACCCCTGCTCTTGTTGGAAGAGTGCTGGCTTTACATAAATGAGTCGCGACTCAAGCATCGATTTAATTTCCGACTCGGCCTTGTCGAGCTCCTCCACGGTCGAGCCATAAATCGATATGTATACGCCAACATCAAACAATTTTTCCTGCGCTTGTTGGAGCTGGTCGCGCAAATTTTCGAGGTCTTGGTAGGCGGTATCGAGCATCGGGTCGCGCACCAACCCTTTTTGCTCGCGGGTCATAATCTGCGACTCGATCTCGGCAACCTTTTTCTGGAACTTGCGCAAGATGTCTGCCGAGTCGATGGGTTGGATGTAAATCGACACATCAAGCACGCGGTCGAGGTTGATGATGGGAGAAAACCACGAGTCGGTCAGTGTGCGCGGGTAGGACATGACAAAAAAGGTGCGCGCGATTTTGTCGCCCAAGTTGATCTCGCGCGGCGTGATTTTGAGCGCCGACGGCGCGATGACGTCTTGCAACTCAAGCACACCTTGTTTGTAAATCTGCTCGGGCAGAATGGGCGCAATCGAAGCCGTGTTGGGCGTGTTGTTTTGTTTGAGAAAGTCGAGAAGTCCCATAGTGGTTATTGTGCCATACGCGTGAGCTGGAGCGGCTTCTCCAACTCGCCGGGGTTGAACAACTTATAAAAGAGTTCGATCACCTCCTCAGTGCCGAGTGTCGCGGTGCGCACGCCGGTGCGCACGAGGCCCTGCTCGACCACCGAAATCCGCTCCTCCAGCTGTGAGCGATACTGCTCAAACTGAGTGTCAGACACGACACCACCGGTGGTCATCTCTTTGTTGGGGATTAGGGTCGACAGCGCGCCGCTGAGCCCGCCGCTGCGCGCGATGAGTGCTGGGTCGTAGGGCACCACGACAAAAAAGTTTTTGGACATGATATTGGAGCGCTGGGTAAAGTCCTTGATAAACGTGATGTACTCGCGGATCTGGATCTTCATCAGGTCGTCCAACTCGGCAGCGTAGCGCTCTTCGAGGATGGCGATATAGGGGCGGATATCGAGCTGGCGCGACTCGACAAAAAACTGCACCGTAAACTCAAGCGAGTTGAGAAAGTTTTGAAACTGGCCGATTACCGCCTCTTGCTCCTCTTGCGACTTGAGCGCGAGGTTGATCGACGACACCATGAGCAGCGCACGCAAACTGCCATCTTTGAGGATCACAATGCCATCACGCACCTCTTTGATGGGTACGAAATCCTGTGCCTGTTTTGCTTTGACGGGTGTGCTTGTCATGGGTTAGATGCGAAACTGTTGTTGATGATCGGTATCATCGATACGCTTGCTTTGTTTGTCTTTGATGTTGAGCGACCAGGACAGGTCTTTGAGTTTGCTCTCGGAGAGTTTGGGCACGGTGAGCCCCAGCTGTTGCTCTGACGCGGCGGCTGCAGCGTCGGCGGCGGTCTGTGTCTGCGACGCAGCAGATGGTGGTGTGCGCTGCTTCCATAAATATAACTTGGCACCAAAGAAGTAGCCGACGGCGTGCTCGAGCGCGATGATAAACGGTCGGCCGTTGATCTGGTAGAACGCGAGCGACAGTGCCAGCGCGATAATCGGGAGCGAGATGGGGATCGCGAGGTAGAGCGGCAGCAAGGTGTAAATTGCCAAACAGGCGCCACCACCGCCAGCGACATAGATAAACTGTTTGAGCGTGAGCGGCCCAAATATTTTATCCTCGACCTCGATAAATTGCGGGACTTGGTACTGCATCACCTTGTAGTATACCGCAGGTATTACTCAACGGGCTCGCGGTAGGGGTCGGCTTTGTAGATTGCGGGGCGTGTTGCTGTGGCGGGTGCCACTGCGGTGGTTGTCTCGTGTAGCATCGCTTCGGTCGCGCTCGACACATCCGATGGTTTTGGTTTGGGAGGTGCTGGCGGCGGCGCGGTCACCGGAGCAATCGCACCAGTACCCCCCGCATCTGACACCAGTGCATCCTCCCCCATTCTCGCGTCGGTGCCATCTGTTGCATCATCCGTCGTATCCTCGCTGCCCTCATTCGCAACTCGCGGCACCGCCTTGAGCGCTTCGCGGATTTGGACAAACAGCAAATCATTCACATCCTGCGCAATCGCATCCGCCCGTGCACGATCGACACCGAGCATCTCGACCAACTCAGC
This sequence comes from Candidatus Adlerbacteria bacterium, assembly GCA_903819895.1. Classification (GTDB taxonomy): domain Bacteria; phylum Patescibacteriota; class Minisyncoccia; order Phycocordibacterales; family SBAW01; genus GWA1-54-10. Next base: position 18,262 of record CAIJFH010000003.1, on the reverse strand, counting down.
GGGGAAACGTGCAGTGTCGAGAAACCCAAGCATCACCTGCCCCACTGTCGTTTCAAGTGTGCCCAACTGGTCGATGTGGAGATGGTTTTTGTCGCCAATTTGTTTGATGATGGCGAGCATTTGGTCGCTGTACAGCAACTCCTGCACCTCCTTTGGCAGCTTTTTAAACTGCTCCTGCGCCTCTGTTGCGGAATGGATTGTGGTTGACATAGGTATCTATTATGCCATTAAATCTCGTGTCTTAAACTTACCCGGCGCGCGTTCCCCGCCCACCTCGGGGCCAACTTTTTTGCGCTCCTCATCCAGTTTCTCGATCTTCTTTAAGCCAGCATCAATCTGATGATGAGTTTGTCGTAGAGAGATAAGTTCTGCATCTCGGGCGCCTGTTTGTGCCTCTCTGCTTTTGTCCCTGATTGCTGTCTCAAGTTGACCCTTTCTTTGTCGGAATTCTTTCTCCATTTTCTCCACAGAGTCGGCACCAAATGATTGATTTGTTAGTTGATGCCTAGTCGATGCTCCACCAATGACACTATCGGTATCACCTAATGCAAAACGCGTTCCGTCTAATTCATCAACAATCTTGCGCAACAGATCAATTTGTTTGTTTGCTGCTGCAAGAGGCGCATGCGTTGATTGCTCCTCCCACTGCGCACGCAACGCTTCTTTTTCGGTGATGTTGCGGTCGCTCTCCTCGATGCGCTTCATCATCGGCTCGGTGACATGCGTCATCACCTTTTCGATATCATTCTTGCTGAGCGCGGCCAACTCGTCTTTGCCAAGGCGGTTCATTTGGTCGGCAAGCTTCTTTACCTCGGCGGCGGTTGTGTCGCGCTCCGCCTCCTTGGTGTCGAGGTCTGCTTTCGCTGCGACCGTGATTGGATTTGCCGCGCCATGTGCTGCAAGCGCTGCTGTGTGCGTTGCTTTTGCTGTTTCTGCGTCGGCCTTTTGTGCGGTGAGAACCGCCATCTTTTCTGGCAGCTTTTTGGTAAATGGCTCCGCAATTGCCTTGTTGCGTGCGCCCAATATCTCGTCCTTGTCGTGGTCGCTGTGCTTCTTGCTTGCCTCGATCTTCTTGTATATCGGTGCTGGTACGTATGCAGCCGCGGTGACCAAGTCCTCTTTCTTGAGTGCGTCCACCTCTTCTTGTGAGTAGCCACGCATCCGGGTGATAATTTCACCTCGCTTATTCTCCTCATTCGGATTAAGCGCAGTACCCGCCTTCTCTTTTTTGATCATCGCAACGAGTGTTGCAAAGTCCTCTTTGTTATTGATCTTACTGTAGTATGCATGCTTTTCATGCTCCGCGTGTTCTTTGTGCTCCTTGTTTGCTGTACGAATATCGGCGCGTGATTTGCCATTCACTTTTACCGTATCAAGTTTCTCCGAAAGTCTGTGCGCTTGATAACCAACCCAGGTCTTTTCCAAACCAAGTTTTCTCGTAGCACCGGTTGCGGCTGCTCCGGTGAGTCCGAGTACTCCTCGTGTTGGTGGTGCTGCGGCAACCACTGGTGCGCGGCGGGCAAAGGTGTTTGCTTTGCCGCTTGCCCATGCGGTGACATTGCCCGCGACTCCAGCGCCGTGGGTGACGAGTTTGTCGGTCACCTGTGTGCCGTAGTAGAGCATCGCGACCACAATGCCCATGCGGATCGCCACGTTCGCGATTGCGGCACCAATAATGTATAGGATTGGTGTGGTCGCATTTGTGCCTGCATTTATGTCGCTAAATATTGCGGGCACCAAACCGTTGTTTGCACCCAGCGCGTTGGATATGTAGTTGATAATGAGAAAAATAAAAAGAAATATTGCAGGGTAAAAGCTAAACTTAATCAATGTATTCAGCCACTCATCAAACAATCCAGTTATCGACCCTTTGCCAGTGAGTGCTTTGGCAGTAAACGCGAGCGGCGCGGCGATGATGACAAACCAGAGGATGATAATGCGCAGAATAAACTTCACCCCAACGGTAAAGAATGCAAACGCGAGGAATGCAAAAATTACACCAACGCCAATAAACACCACCGCTTGAGAAATAAGATTGGTAATAAATGCAAACGTGCTTGCATCGTTGTTATTTTTGATAAAGGTCTGGAATGATTGTGTTCCGAGTATATTTTGCACCTGCACCACCTGCATCATGCTTGCAGTAAGATCCTTGCTGTTACTGTTGAGGCCGATTGCATTAGTAACCCCCGCGCCCGGGTTGATGCCCGCTTTTTGCGCACTATCGCCGATGGTTGGCGCATTAATTGAGTTGTAAAACTGTATCGCGAGGATGTTGCCCGCGTCGATGACGACACGGGTGAGCAGAAAACTAAAGTTGATGAGCAGTGCCATCACCACGACGCCGGCGAGCATCTTCATGGTGTTGACGCCCTCGGCCTCGAGGATGATGGTGAGTGCGATGTAGACCAAGATAAAGATAAATGCCATGTTGGCGATGTCGCGTACCGCTGCCCAGCCCATGGTGAGAAAGTCGAGCGAGTATGCGGTGCTCTGGAGCGACAGGTGCACACCCACATCGAACACAAACCCGCCGATGTACGCCACGGCGCTCATTAACCCCACGGTAAAGGCGTAGATGATACAGCCCAAGAATATGCTCGTTTGTTTATCACACTCCCACTTGGTAGTGCCGCCCGGGTCGTTTTGATTTGATGCAGCTGCGTTAAAAGGTGTTGCCCCTGTTGTCCCACCGGTTGCGGTGCCGTACCCATTTTGCGCCGTTGCCCCTTGGGAATTTAATACCGCTTGCGCTCGTACACTCGGCACCATCCCCACCAGCGGTGCAAAAAAGGTGATGAGCAGCGCAATGGTGAGCACTGCTTTGCCAACGATGGTGCGGAGTATGTTGGTGTGGTTAGTACGCATAGCATTGGTGGAGCCCGTTTGCCGTTTGTTGGTTGAGCGCGCTCAGTTGGCTCTGCAGCGTGGTGCGGTCTTGGGTCGCGGTGGTGACGTTGGTTTGGGTGTAGATCTGCCCATTTGCCAACGCGGAGTTGTACTGCGCATCTACGGCGTCTACCTCGGCGGTCGACAGTGCCGACACGGCCTGGCTCTCGAGCGTCTGGAGCGTCATAATCGACGAGTTTGCGTTGGTGATGTTGTTGTTAAGTGCATCCACCTGCGGCTGAAGCGAGCGGAGCGTGGTCGATGCGGCTGCGGCATTGGTGGTTGCTGTTTGGATACGGTCGGGCGTGGTCGAGCCGGTGGCGATCGAGTTCCAACAATTGTAGAGCGTGTTGAGTTGCTGCTGCGCGTTTTGGATATCGCTAATGCTCTGCTGCTCGATGCCACCATACTGCTGCGCATAGCCGGTGTCCGCTTGCATCTCCGAGAGGACGGTTTGTGCGGCAGCGATCGCCTGCTGCTGGTCGGGGGTTTGGAAGTTGCTTGCGTAGCCATCCTGCCCGCTGAGGTCCGAGAGCCCTTGCAGGGTGCGTGTCATCAACTGCGATATGAGCGCGCTGATAATTTCGTCGAAGTCCTTAGCAAGCCCCAACTCGTTGAGCGAGCTATTTTCGGTGCCGACCAGCGCGTTTTGGATCACGGTGCCCGGGGTGGTGGTGACCAAGTCGCACACCTGGTACTGCGCACTGGCGCCACCGAGGTCGGATGAGGCACTGGCGTCTTGTGTGACAGATCTGTTTGCGTTTGGTGGTGGTGGAGTTGGTGTTGTGGTGCAATTAACCTTCTTTTTAAAATCCAAAAATCCGTTGGCGAGCGACAGTTGCCGCTGCTGTGTCCCCTGCGCGGTCTGCACATAGTAGGTGAGCCCAACATTGGCATACATAAATGCGCCGTACGGGTTGTTGGTCGGCACGGTGGTAAAGGCCAGCAGTCCCGGCCAACCACCCGAGGAAAAGTCGCCGCTCATAAAGTTGTTGATGTTGCGGATTACGCCCGTGAGGGTACAGGACATCGCATTCCTGTTTGCATAACTGTTGGCGATGGCTATTTTTATCTGCAGCTGGAAGGGGCTACAGAGGAAGGATAGCGCGCTACCCTTAATAAACTCCCCCGCTGCTTGGTCGGCCACGTTAGTAAAGAATTGGTCGGGGTTTTGCACAAACGATGGTGATCCATTAAAGCCCGAGTTAATCCAGTTGACGACACTGTTCGTAATCTGATTGAGCGCAATCTTTGCCACGGTGCGGGCGATGCAGGAGAGAAACGTGTTGATGGTGGTGTCGGACGCGTGTTGGCTGCCTTGCGCCATTGCATCTTGGGTTGACTTTGCAACATTAAGGACTCCGGCACCCGCTACGACACCGACAGCTGGCCCAATATCTATGGTTTGGACAGCTATTGGCAGACGAGGGGTCTCAACAACACCTTGTGCTGCGAATGTTGCAGCTTGTGCGCCCGCAGCAGCGCCACTTGCTGTCCCTGCAGCTGTTGCTCCAGCTGTTGCTCCAGCGGCGATGGTAAACAACTCAACTGCGCCACACGTGAGCGCCCCAGCAGCGCCTGCAACCAGTGCGGTGCCGAGGAGGCCGATGCCACCTTTCTTTTGTTGGCCGTTGTTGCCGGTGCCAAAATTAGGGATAACACCCGTGGTATCGACACCACCATTTGCGACTTGGTTGATACCGGTTGGATTAAAAACCGTACCCGAGTTGCCCCGAGTGTTGCCACCCCCCGACCCGCTGTTGGTGGATGTGTTTGGTGATCCCGAGAGCCAATCGACATTAGGAGTGTCGAGTTGCCCGCCACCACCACTTCCGCCATTGGTGTTTGTTGTTCCGCTGCCTCCGCTATTTCCGTTATATCCCGGGACGCCCTGCCCGGCACCGTTGCCGTTGTATGAGCTGCCCCCGCTTCCGCCATTGGTGTTTGTTGTTCCGTTCCCAGCGCTGTTCCCCTTATATCCGGTCACCCCCGCTCCAGACCCGTTGCCGTTATACGTAGTGTCGCCTCCATTTTTGGTGCTTCCGGTGCCACTCCCGCTGACCACTCCAGCCCCAGACCCATTACCGTTATAGGGTGTCCCGCCCACGCCTGTGTTGGTGCTGCCTCCAGCACCCGTGTTGATAGATCCATTTCCTGCAGCACTTCCGCTGTACCCTGGCACGCCAGCGCCGGTGCCGTACAGTGCGAGGTAGGCACTGCTGGGTGCGCCGCTGCCGGTGTAGGTGCCGTCGCTCCCGCCAGCAGTACCTTTGTATCCCGTCAGTGACCCGCTCGCGGCGGTCGACCCGTTTGGCGCAGCAATGCTCCCGCCCGAGCTGCCGATTATGGGTGAGCCAATGTTGGTGCCTGTCCCCGTTCCACCAGTGTTGTTTTGTGTCACCGGGGTGCCGAGGTTGGTCTGTGGGGTGGTGCTGGGGCTGGGGCGGAAAATCCACCACAGCAACGCGATAAGTGCCGCAATGCCCAGGACGCCGAGACCGATGTATATAATTCGTTTTGACATTACGTTATTGCTGCGCGGACAGGAGCACACCCCATGATGCGCCCGGTTCGTCCTTAGAGAAAAGTATACCGTCTTTATTGAATGCCCGGGCGATATTTATAAACACATTGAGCGTGCCATCGCTCAGCGACTTATACTGTTGGATCGCGTTGAGCCCGCGCACCGGGTCGACAATCAAGTTCTCCATGTCGGGGTAGGTGTTTGCGATTTTGGAAAAATTGTTGATGAGTTGGAGATGAAACGGTGCGAGCGTCTGTGGCACTGGCACCGCAAGGAGGAGTTGCTCCATCGTTTGATAATCCTTAGCAACCTTTTTGAGTGGTGCCAGTAGGTCGGGGTTGTTTTGTGCGGTGGCGTTGTCGATTGCCACAAATGTGTCTCTAATATCGTTTGCGGCGTTAGGGCTGTGGGTCGTGGCGAGTGCGTTGCCGTATGCGCGCAGTGTCGCTGGCGAATCAGCAACAATGATGAGGTCGCGCAGCGTATACTCTGTTGCGGCTTGTCCGATACTCGCCTGTTCGACCGCCGTCGTGATAAGTTGGTTTTGTGTCGGGATATCATCGCCCAGCCCTTGCGTCTTGGCGTTTGCGAGGTTGACCAGCAGTGTGCGCGCGATGGTGTCGGTCATATTGCTGCTTTGTGCCGCTTGGCGCAGACCGTCGACCGTTGCGGGGTTGGCCGGGGTCGGCAGCGTGCTCGACCCTTGCTGCGCTTGGATCTCATACAGTGTTGCCTCCCAGTTGGCATGCTGGAGTGCTGCTGCGTTTGTGGATGAGGCGACGCTCACTGCGTCTGTGTTGGTTGCCGATTGAGTTGCTGGTGTCGTGATGGTGTGTGCGGCAAATACAAGCCCGCCCGCCACGCACACAGACGCAAACAAAAGCGACAACTGCATACTGGGTAGATATTCTCGAACGCGCATTACTAGCAGTATACAGGATTATTTTTAGTATATACTGTGGAGGTATGCGCCACCTGCATCATTTCAAACTCCTTGCTGTTTTTATCGTCGCTATTGGTTTTGGTGTTGCGCTATGTCTCCCCACTTCAAAAGCGCAAGCCGTTGTGGGAGAAAATTCGTTTGGTGGGAGAATCTCTTATTATTACCCCGCCTGTCTGAATGGAGGCATATACACACTTGTGCTCTCGGCGCGACCACCTTATCTAGCACCATTGCCGTATATCTGGACTCCAGGCACTATTGGTATCCCCCCTTCTCATCCTGGGCAGGAGATTTTAGGATTATTTGATATACCGTACATGTGCGTAATCAGTTACTATCCTTTTTTTGCCTTACCGGGGCTGCGTATGGAGTTAGAGCAAGTGAGTCCTATCTAATTTGATATTGAAGGAGAATCTGGCTGCGTCTGTTTTTGTTCGGCAAGTGTAAGCCACTTTTCGAGCGGTACGTTTTCGGCACGTGCGGTTTCGGCAATACTCGCTTTGTGGAGGAGTGCAAGCGTCTCCGCGCCAAGCACGCGTTCGATATTGCGGCGCAGGAGCTTTCGCTTTTGGGCAAACCCGGCTTTGATGAGGTTGAAAAATTGCTGCTCGTGCTGGGTTGAGGAAAAGTTCTTGCGCGAAATGTTGGCGACGCGGAGGATCGCCGAGTCGACATTGGGTGGCGGGTTAAACGCGCCACGCGGCACGGTTTTAACATACGTTGGTGTGCCATATGCTTTGACCGACAGCGACAAGATGCTCTCTTGCGGTCGCGCTTTAGATGACGATGACTTTGCAACCACCCGTTGCGCCACCTCTTTTTGTATTAAAAATACCAACACGTTTGGTTGCGTATCGCCCGACAGGAGCGCGCGCAGTAGGGCGCCCGTGATGTTGTACGGGATGTTTGCCACCACTTTAAACTCGCCCGAGCGCAGGCCCAGCCGCCCGGGCAACAGCTCCAGCGCGTCGCCCTCGACCAAATAGAGCTGCTCGCGCACAATCGCGTCTTTAAATTTCTCTTGCAGGAGCGGGATAAGGCGATGATCCTTCTCAATCGCCAACACAATTGCGCCACGCGCTAAAAGCTCGCTCGTGAGCGCGCCGTCGCCGGGGCCCACCTCAAGCACCGTGTCCCCTGCGGCCACCTCGCCCGCGTCGGCAACCGCCCGCACATAGTGCGCAGTGTGTAAAAAATTCTGCCCGAGTGATTTCTTTTTGAGCATACCGATATATAATCTCTTGCTGCTCCACTCTAGTTCAAATACCCTGTTTTTCCTAGGTATGTACAAAATAGCGAAAGGTCGGAGAGTGTGTTGGTGAGACATACTCTCCGACCTAAAGCACCGGCACGTGTTGTTGCTACCGCGCGGCCTGCTGCGGGTACGCGGAGGGATACAACTTCGCCATCCCTCCGTTGACAGCGCTGGCCATGCTGTCAGCATAGATGCCGCACCCGCCGAGCGGCAACGTCGTCGCTGCCAGCAGCATCAGGGCAACCACCCTGAGAAACATATTAAACATCTTTAGCCCCCATTTGTTTGGTGCTTTTTCAACCCAGGCGTCTCCCCCTTCGCACCTTTTAAAAGAGAGAGACCATCTGCCACTATTTAAAAGCAATCTAATTTTTTTGTCAAGTGCGCGGCAAGCGGGGTTATCCACAGCCCCTTTTTGGCTAGTCCAGGTAGATGGTTTTGCCCAGGCGCTCGGGTGATTCCCACTCCAGCAAGTGCTCGGGGATGTCGCTGATAAACTGCGAGCGGATGGTCGCGTTTTTGGATCCAAAAATTGTGCGGTAGGACGCATAGGTGAGAAACACCTTGCGCTCGGCACGAGTAATCGCGACATAGCACAGCCGCCGCTCCTCCTCCTGGTCATCCTTGCTTTCCCCCTCCCGCTCATAGGGGAAGAGCCCTTCCTCAAGTCCGGTGATAAACACGACCGGGAACTCAAGCCCTTTGGACGCATGCACCGTCATGAGGCGTGCGGCGTTTGCGTCATCCTTCAACTCATCTTGATCGCTCGCGAGCGCTGCGGATTCTAAAAACGTCTCAAGCGCCGGGCGCGTCTCATTTGCGGTTGCTTGCCCCGAGGTATTCGAGGGGTCTGCTTGGTAGGTTGGTAGCGAGTCGTATCGCGCCGCCAAGACCCCAAGCTCGCGGAGGTTCTCGAGCCGCTCTGCCCCTTCGAGTTTGTCCTCCTTAAACATTTTTTCCATCCCCGACTCGGTGGCGACAAATTGTATCAGTTGCGACGGTGGCAGCTGCCCCGCTTTGTCGCGGATACGGCCAAGCAGCGCGCGCATCGCCTGCACCTTTTGTGCAGTCGCGCCACGCAGAGTGTCCTCTTGTCCTGCAAGGATTTTTAACGCGGTCACCTTGCCGATGCCGGGCAGCACCTGCATCACGCGGTGCAGGTCGGCGGGCGTGTCGAGTAAGGCGGCGCGGATAAACGACAGCGTATCTTTGACTTCCTTGCGCTCAAAAAAGCGTGTGCCGAGCACTTGGTGTGGGATCTCTGCGGCAAGCAGCTGCTCCTCGATCGCGCGGGATTGAAAGTTGGCGCGGTAGAGTATCGCAAAGTCGCGCGGTCGCAGCGGGGTGCCATCGGGCGCGCCCTCCCGCAACAACTCGCCCATCTTGCGCGCGATAAACCCGGCCTCGTCTGTCTCGTCGAACGCTTGATAGACGCTCAGCTGCTCGCCCTCGCGGTTTTTGGTAAACAAATTCTTTTCTGGCCGGTTGGGATTTTTAGCAATCACCGTGTTGGCGGCGTCGAGTATCTTTTGTGTCGAGCGGTAGTTCTCTTCCAGTAGCACCGCGCGGGCGCCAGGGTATGTCCGCTCAAATTGGATGATGTTGGCAATCTCTGCGCCGCGCCAGCCATAGATGGTTTGGTCGATATCGCCCACTGCGCAGATGTTGCGCGCGGGGCCCACCAACAACCCTGCCATCTGTGCTTGCACGCGATTGGTGTCTTGATACTCGTCGATGTGGATATGTGTCCAGCGGGCTTGGTAGCGTGCTCGTGCCTCGGCGTTGATCTCCAGAAAGCGCATCGAGCGCAGCAGCAGGTCGTCAAAGTCCACAGCAGCATCTTTGCGCAGTGCTTGGTCGTAGAGGTTCCATACCGAGGCGACCGCGCGGTCGCGAAAGTTCTCGCCGCGGTTGATAAACTCCTCGAGCGCCATCCCCTGCCCTTTTGTTTTGGAAATAATACTAAGAACAGTCCTTGGTTCCATGTCCTCGATGCCGAGTTGTTTCATCGCGGCTTTGATCTCGCGCATCGAGTCGGTGCGGTCGTAGATCGCTGGTGTTCGCTTGTAGCCCAGCGCTTTGAAATTCTCTTTTAGTATTAAAAGTCCGAGTGAGTGAAAGGTGGATACGAACGGTTCTCCCGCTCGGCCAAAAAAACCGGGCGTCGATTTTTGTGCATGATGCGCGTACGAGGTGGTTTCAGGTGGCAGCGCGCCCTGCTCGCGCAAGAGCCCAAGCACACGCTCGCGCATCTCGCTGGCGGCTTTGTTGGTAAAAGTAATCGCGAGGATATGCTCCGGCTCGGTGCCGCGCTTCACAATCTCTAAAATGCGGTGGGCGATCACCCGCGTCTTGCCCGCGCCTGCGCCCGCGAGCACCAAGAGTGGCCCCTCGGTACACAGCACGGCCTCGCGCTGCGCCGGGTTTAACGTATCGGTATGTGACATCCAAGCACTATACCATCCTATGCATGAAACAGTGTGGAGTGCGTTGATTTACGCCGCTGGGTTGAGCAACTCCTTCTTCAACTTCTCTGTCTCCTCGGCAAGCATTTCGTCAAACCCCGTCACGTTTTGATGCAAATAGTCGAGCACAGTAAAGAGGTCGGCCTTGTCTCCCGCTTGTTCGAGAAATGTCTCAAACACCTCTTGCTCCTCGTCGGACATCTCGTCGGTCGCGCGCATCACGACGCTCTGGTACAGTGCCTGCCCAATCTTGTCGATAAACTCATCTTGCTGCTCTGGCGTAAACGCGCCCAACCCCCACTCGGCGACCATCTTCTCTCGTGTTTCTTTGTCCATATGGTTTTGCTCAATGCGTGATTAATGGTGTATTCGTCTATTTCTTTAGGGGAGGCAAAACAGCGGGAATACCCCCTATGGGTCTTATTATAGGCGCTGGTTCTGTACTTACCGAGCCAGAAACGCTCCCGCTTGCACTAATCGACACTCCTTTTTCTGCCGCTAGTTGCAATGAGATCAGGTCTCGCACAGAGGTGTTGGGCGCTGCGTGTGTCTGGTCGAGCAGCTGCTGCACCATGGTCTTGACCGCAGGGAAGTTGGGTATGCTCGACGCTTTCACGCTGGGGTCGAGTATCGCGCTTGCGGGTAGATGATGAACATCGTGCATTGCCGTGGCCATACTTGCGCCATACTGCTTCGATACAAAGTTGAGCATGTCACCTGTCACCTGCTTGGGGAAGAGTTGGTCGGGTGTCTGTGGCCCGCCATGACCCGACGCGTGTGCAGCACCTCCCCCATGGCTGCCGGCGCGATATTCGGCGATGTTGTGTAGTTGTGTTGGTGATAGTTTCTGCGCCTGCTCCCAAATACCCCCCTGGAGTTTTGGATCTTCAAGCGAACTCAAATCAAGTTTGTCACCATCTGAAATAATATCAATATTGCCACTCTTAAAACCGATTGCTTTAAGTTGATCTGAAGTCATGCTCCGCAAATGTTGCATGTTCTTGTCGAGAATGAAATCTTTTGCTGACTGGTCATGCACAGTATCAAGCCCATGATGTTTAAGTAATTCCTCGACGGTGCTCCATGTATTTTTATGCACCAACACATCTTTGCCAAACAAACTCTGTGCTGCATGCTCTGTTGCGAGTGCCTCTGCCGAGCCACTTCCTACAACAGGAGGTTTTGATGTGAACAAATTTCTGAACCATTCTCGCATACTGTCGCCAATGTGTACTTTGGGAGCAGTAGGAGCAACGTCTGTTGCTGGCACACTTGTACCACCCACATCTCCTGCCACGGGTACGCCAGCTACTTGAGGTCTTATGTGGCCCTGAATTTCAACACCATCTCTGAATGGCGGTGTAACCTCGCTCGGTACGGTAAATCCGCGACCAAGGGTCGCCGCTGAAGCTGAATGGATAAAAGTGTCGGGATGCATCACGGCCCAACCAAGGCCTGCGCCCCCAGCGAGTCCCAAGATGGTCCTTGCTCGCACCGCATTTTTGCTGCCCTTGATATATTTTTCGGATACTACGTTTATTCTCGATAAGAACTCATCCAAGCGCGCCGGGTCAAACGTGCTCAGTGCCTCTCCGAGACGTTGTTCAAAACGCCTATCATTTTTTCCATAGAGTAATTTTCCGACTCTGTCGCCAATAGCAACACCAGCAGTCGTGCCGATAATTCTGCGGGCTGTGATTGCGGCAATGCCTGCTGCGGTCATGGCTGGCGCCATTACCAGGAATGTTGCCATGAGTGCTCCGCGAGCAAGTGGTGGTGTCCGCATCCATCCTCGTCCCGCCGCCGCAAATATCTTTTTGAAAACACCTCCTCGCTTCTCTGCTATGGCACTTTGAGTAGCTATTTTTTCATCACGCACAAACTCGGCCATTTTGCGTAGCTCGGAAGCAGTTGGGTTTCTTCCCTGTTCGAGCATATACGCTGCTCGTTCGTCGCGCGCTTTTTTGTAGGCAATCCGTGCACTACGCAACCTCGTTTCTGCTTCGTTGAGCCAGATTTTTCCAACAGGAGCGCGGTTTGGATCTCCAGTAAAAATTTTGTCATCCGCGAGCTCCTCAAGTGGTGGCATCTTATTAAATCCAAGCTCTCGCGCGGCTTTTCGATCTTTCAGATACGCTTTTTCGGCCTTTTTTGTAATTGCCTCGGTTTCTATCAACGTCCTTCGAGCTGTGTTCAAAGTCGTGTCCAATCCTCCCAGTCCTACCAGTGTGCGAGGTTGTGTCGGTGCTGTCCCCGGAGCTCCAGCTGCAGCAGCCGCTGGTGTGGTTACTGTGGTGGGTGGTGTAGTTGCTGGTGCGGCGGCAACTGCTGGAGCAACGGCTCCTGGTGGGGGTGTTGTGGGTGTGGCAGGCGCAGAGGCGGCTGCTCCCTCATGAATCTCCCGACTCTTTAACGAGCCATCTTTTCGGTATTTTTCGACAATCTTTTTTGCTGTTGGTGCTCCCCCTGGTGTTCCCGGTGCCATAAAATAATATATAGATACGTTACGGATACGTTGTCTCTATAGTACGTCCTGTTTTGGTTTGTGGTCGCGAAATGGTGCAAAGTTATCCACACCAGGCCTTGGGGTAGCCGTGTTTGTACACAACGCTCGATTTTTCTCTGCCACGAAAGTGAGTCGCTTGTGAAGTTGACGCCCCCTGCTCGGGAGCTATAGTGGAGGGGTACTGCTACTGTGTTCGTATACAAATGGCTTAACAGAGCCATTTACTGATGACTTGCCGGGCGAGCGCCCAATTGGCTTATCGAACAAGACCCTCAAAACGCTCCCTTGTTGGCCGCGCAGCTGCGCCCAAGGATGCCCAAAAAGACGTTATTTGTAGGTATCGTGCTTGGCACGGCTTCGTTTGCGTTCCTGACCCCACTCTTGGTGGAGGCGAGTATCTTCTCTAGTTTTCTCCAAAATACGACCTCGGTGAGTAGTGCCGACGATGGTGCGCAAAACTCACAGACGGTGTCGCTGCTTTCGCCGGCGATTAACATCGACCCGTCCCCTGCGGTGGGGAGCGACATGGCGCTCGTTGGTGGCGCCGCTTTGTTGCCGCAAGATGGCCCGTCGGGCACGGTGGCCGACATCATCAACCGCCCCGCGACCTCCCAGATCAGTACCTATATCGTACGCCCGGGCGATACGCTGAGCGGTATCGCCACCATGTTTGGGGTGACGCCCAACACGATTATCTGGGCCAACGACATCAAGGGTGGGGTGATCCAACCCGGTCAGACGCTCGCGATCCTCCCGATTACCGGCATCCAACACAAGGTGCAAAAAGGCGAGACGCTCGCGTCGCTCGCGACAACCTACAGCTCCAACGTGCATGATATTGCGCAGTACAACGATTTGGCCGATGGCGACTCGCTCACCGTGGGCGACACGATCATCATCCCCTCGGCCGAGGCAGATATTGCACCCGCGGTTGCTACCAGTGCCGGCACGTCGAGTAAAACAAAGACAACCAAGACCAAGACAACCGTCACCAAAATGAAAGGCAAGCCGTCGATGCTCCAGTTGGCACGCGAGGGCAAGCAGACCGCGCCCCTGCATGGCGCGGGTGGCCCCGACCTTGCGGGCTACTACGCGTGGCCGGTGGAGGGTGGCATCATCACGCAAGGGCTGCATGGGTTTGATGCGGTGGATATTGGCGCATCCCGTGGGACCGATGTGTATGCGGCAGCGGCAGGCACCGTCATCATCGCGCGTGGCGGCAACGGATGGAACGGTGGCTACGGCAACTATGTCGTTATTCAGCACAGCAACGGTACGCAAACCTTGTATGCACACGCGAGCAAGCTGCTTGTCTCGCAGGGTGACACGGTGACGCAGGGGCAGACCATCGCGCTGGTTGGTGCCACCGGCGAGGCAACGGGGCCGCACCTACACTTTGAGGTGCGCGGTGCAAAGAATCCGTTTGGCGATTTCTCTGTCGGCGAGGGTGAGTAAAGAACGTAAGACAAAGCAAGCGGCGCGCACAGATACTAAAGCATCTGTACGCGCCGAATCATACGCGACAACTTTTTGAATCGGCGTCCTTCGTAAGATCGTCAATATATTTTCTCCGAGCATCTACCCCCGCCTGAATCCCAGAGGCGCTGGCGCCCGCGCGAGCAATTGCCGCGAGGGTTCCATTCCAGAAACGAAGATCTTCCTGTAACCGTGCAAGAGCCTCATCGATAGGGACTCTCTCCGATGTACAGGGACCATACGGTCTTCTCTCTGCCGCAAAAGTGAGAGCAGCTTCTCGTATCATTGGTGTTGTTATTGCGTATTCGCCATCTTGCATGTAGTGGTTTACCACATACGCGCAGGAATGGGATTTTATTGCCACGTGCAGCTCCTTTTGAGTACTTTGAGAACGAAAGAATTCCCGCGCGCATACTAGCACACTTCTCTTTGTAACACCTCTGTATGTAAAAACGCGCTATACTTACTACTGCGGCTTCCGCGCTCATATACCAGAACACATGCAACTATTTAAAAAAAGCTCTTTTCTTCTCTCGCTGCTGCTCGGTGGGTTTATGGTGTGGGGCAGCTTGCTCATCAACGGCTATGCGGTCAATTATGCGAACCAAAACATCAGCAACCCCGTCACCGATATTGTGCTGAGCAATACGCGCGTCTACAACGTCGACTGGTTCTTTGTCTACGGCGCCGTGCTTCTGGTCGCGTTTATTGCGCTCGCGTGTATTGTACAGGTGCATCGCGCACCGTTTGCGCTCAAGGCGATTGGTATGTTCACCCTCATCCGCTCGTTTTTTATATCGCTCACCCACATCAGCCCCTACCCGACGCATGTGGTCATCGGGTCAAACATCTTTACCGCCGCATTCCCTAACATCTTTACCGGCAGCGATCTCTTCTTCTCCGGTCATACCGGCCTCCCCTTCCTGATGGCGCTCGTGCTATGGGAGTATCCGCTGTGGCGCTATCTCTTCCTCGCATTCTCGGCGCTTTTTGGTGTCGTTGTCCTGCTCGGGCACTTGCACTACTCGATCGACGTTGCCTCGGCGTTCTTTATCACCTACACCATCTTCGCCATCGCCAAAATATGCTTCAAACACGACTGGGTGCGCGCAGGTGTGTAAAAGACCGCCGCACCCCAGAGAACTTGTCTGGGATGGGCGGCCTTTTGGTGAGTCGGCGGCGCTAAGCGTTTAATTCCCGCAGTATCACTGCGCGCATCATGCCGATGTTGAACGAGTAATTGATCTGCCCCGACTCAATCAAGTGTCCAAGGCACGTCTCGAACGGCAGCATCATAAGCTGTGATGGATGTGGCCAGTTCGTGAGCGAAAAATATGCACAATCGTCGTCTTTGCGGCTTGATGCTGCCTGCATCAATTTCTTGATACCACAGTGGCGATCGAGGATGAGTAAGGTGGTCGGGTCTTGGGCGTCCAACAACGCATCCTCCAGTTTCCTAACAACAGTAACAGTTGCTGCAGGGAACAGCCGCTGCGCATGCACTCCAATCAGATGGGGCAGATCTGCATTGTGCCACCCCCACTGCTGATGCGTATCCACCCCAACAAGTTTGTGGTCAGTGATGCAGTCAGCAATAACCACAACCGCCGCAACCTGTCTGTTTGCTACAACTTGCGTGGCAAACCACGCAAGGTTGTCGCCGACAGTGTTCACAGGAAACAACCGGTCCACCTCCTGACTGAAGCAGTAGTCGAGACCGATGTGTGGCCGGAATCTGTTAACACTAAGGCCTCTTTCGTTCCGCCGATACGCAAGTCCTCCGCAGGTGCTATCGACAAGAATTGCCTCGGCGCCTGCCGACTGGGCACTAATCGCTGCGGCAAGTGCTGCCTCGCTGCAGGTGTCAAACGCGACACCTTGCGGAACAATAAATGTTCCAACAACGTCCAGCCCTTCGAGCAAGGATGGCACATAGGTGTCGAACAGGGTGTTGCGACGATAGGCGACGAAAAGACGCTTCATGGTGTTCTCCGTTTGGTGGTGTACTCCCGGTAGCAAGAATATGTTATTCTATATGAGTGGCAAATACCACCGCGGTGTGGTATATACATACCACTATGTATATCGAAATATTACAGGAGCTGGGGCTCGCCAAAAATGAGGCGCAGATTTATGTAACGCTTGCCGAGCAGGGCGAGCTTTCGGTCTCTGGTATCGCCACGCACTCGGGCATCAACCGGCGCAACATTTACGATACGCTCGAGAAGCTCGTCGAGAAAGGACTCGTCTTCGAGATTGTCGATACGAACGAGCGGCGATTCCAAGCGGTCGAGCCTGGCAAGTTGCTTGAGTTGGTGGAGGAGAGGCGCACTTCCCTACTGCGCGTGCTCCCCGCGCTCGAGCAAAAGTACAAGAGTGTGCCGTTTTCGGAGAAGGTGTTTCTCTATCGCGGCATCGAGGGATGGAAGAATGCGCTCCGGGACATGCTGCGTGTTGGCGAGGATGTCTACACGATTGGTGGCAAGGGCGCGTGGACGGACGAGCGGTTCGTGCCATTTTTTGTGCAGTTTAATAAAGAGGCAAAGCGCAAGAAGATGCGGCTTCATATATTATTTGAGGCGGGAGTGAAGGGTACGCGGTTTGAGCGTGGGCTACAGGACAGTAATGTGCGGTATCGCTTCTTGCCAAAAAGTTTTACCTCCCCGATGTCTATCGACATATTTGGCAATTACTCCATCTTGTATCCCGAGGTAGAGCTCGGCACGTTCAACGAAGATGCGCCGCTCACCGTGATTGTAAATCCAATTGTTGCCGATGGGTACCGCAAGTGGTTCAAAGCGCTGTGGGATCTGTCGGCGTAGCGACTCTTCGACTAACTCTTCCGTTCTCGATACTGGAGTGCCTCAAGGATGTGCGAGTCGTTGACGTCGGGGCTGTCGTCGAGGTCGGCGATGGTGCGGGCGACTTTGATCACGCGGTGGAATGCGCGTGGGCTAAGTGCCAGCCGTTGCCCCGCTTTCTCGAGCGTTGTGCGGGCAGATGCAGTGAGTGGCACCAAGTCCTCCAACTCGCGCGGCGAGAGATCGCTATTCACTCGAGGCGACTTGCCCCGAGCACCACCCTGCTGATTCGATGGGTTTGCTTTTTCTCGTTCTTTTTCTGCATGCGCAAATCGCTCTGCTTGCCGCGCGCGGGCGCGGAGCACTTGCTCGCGCGCTGCTTGTGTTTGGGTGCCGCGTGGCGACTTTTTGCCCAGCTCGGTGAGGTCGACGGGGCCCATCGTGGTCCACAGGTCGATACGGTCGGCAATCGGGCCCGAGATCTTTCGGCGGTACTTCTCGAGCGAGAGTGGTGTGCAGGTGCAGGCGATTTCGGGGTGGCCGTAGTTGCCGCAGGGGCACGGGTTCATCGCGGCGACGAGGGTGAACCGTGCCGGGAAGTATGCAGTGCCTTTTGCACGCGCGACGGCAATCACCCTATCTTCGAGCGGTTGGCGCAGCGCTTCAATCACTCGCCTATCGAACTCGGGGAACTCGTCAAGAAAAAGTAAACCACGATGCGCCAAGGTTGCCTCGCCCGGGCGCGGTGTCGCGCCACCACCAACAATCGATACATAGGAGGAGGTGTGATGGGGCGCACGAAATGGTGGCGTGGTGATGAGCTCGCCACGCAGCACCCCCGCGACCGAGTGGATACCGTTG
Source organism: Candidatus Adlerbacteria bacterium (assembly GCA_903819895.1). Lineage (GTDB taxonomy): Bacteria > Patescibacteriota > Minisyncoccia > Phycocordibacterales > SBAW01 > GWA1-54-10. Next base: position 542 of record CAIJFH010000003.1, on the reverse strand, counting down.
ACCTCGAGCATCTCGTCAAACGACAGTGGTGGCAGGATGGATGCGAGTGCGCGCGCGAGCATGGTCTTTCCTGTCCCTGGTGGTCCCGACAGCCCGAGGTTGTGCCCGCCTGCGGCGGCGATAATCGCGGCACGTTTGGCGCCCTCTTGCCCGCGGATATCCTCGAACGCAAACTGTGTCTCGACCGTCGACGGCGTGATTTTTGTCTGTGGCGCAGGAGTCAGCTTCCCTATTTTATTTTCAGTCGCGTTGCGCTTTTCGCCATCTTTTTTCTCTGATGCTGCTGTCTGTATATCTGCTCGCGTTCGCTTTTCATTCAAATGCGCGAGCACTTCCTGCAGCGAGGTGACACCATAGACGTCGATGCCGCCAACCAGCGCCGCCTCTTTCTCATTTTCTTTCGGTACAAAAATCGCGCGCTTGCCCTGCTTCTTTGCCTCGGCAACAAGCGGGAGGATGCCGCGCACCGCGCGCAGTGAGCCGTCGAGCGCCAACTCGCCAATGAATACAAACGGCTCGGGGTCAAAGCGGATATCATCTGC
>CAIJFH010000002.1 GCA_903819895.1 Candidatus Adlerbacteria bacterium | reverse complement strand
GGTTACAAGCCCTCGACAATCTCCATCCACGCCTTTACCTCCGATGCTTTGCCGGTCTTGGTTGCTTCGCGATAGAGTGCGGAGAGGACGTTCGGAGTGAGCTTCTTTGCCCATGAGTTGATGTTGCGCAGCAATCCACCCCTTTTCTCGATCCGCTTGTTCCAGTCACTCAGTGTGCCCAAGTCCTTGATGCCAAAGCGTCGCGCGAACTCTGTCTGATTCTTGATCTCGAGAAGCGAGACAGCCATCTCGTCGTCGATGCCCATCTTTTCGATGACGTGCCGCGGCTGTCCACGCAAGATCGACGGCATCGACAGCCACAAGACGTAGCTCTCGAATTCCTGCTTCTTGTAGACGGTCAGTGCCGCATTGTCAGTGTCCTCGCTTTCCATATCGTTGTCATGAGTCGATGGGCTCCGCTTTTGCACCAGTTAGTTTCTCCCACCGACTCATGATGGTTTTGCAATACGTTTCTTCGTGCTCGACCATAAAGCACCGTCGACCCAGATGCTCGCACGCGATGAGCGTCGACCCGCTCCCGCCAAACGGGTCGAACACGATATCGCCCGGTTTCGTGCTGTGATACAGCAGACGTCGCAGCAGCGCGGGTGGCTTCATGGTCGGATGCAATGCGTTCTTGGTGGGCTTTGGATAGAAGAGTGCGGTCTTGTCTTTGTTGCCGTAGTAGGCGTGCGTACCGTACCAACCGTAGACGATAAGCTCGTGTTGCGGATGGTAATCCTTGCGTCCCATCACAAAACGGTCTTTGAGCCAGATGAGCAGCCCCGACTTGGTGTATCCCGTGTCGTGGAGCGCGTTGAGCAGCTCGCGTAGTTTTGTGTCGCCGTTAAATATGTAGAGAGCGTTCTTGCTGGTGAGATACGGTTTTGCCACATCGAGCCATGCACGCGAAAACGCATAGTAGTCGCCCGAGTCGCTATCACCCACAATGGGCGCGAACGAGTGTGCGCTGCCACTTTCGATGGCATGCATAAACTCCTGCTTGCCTTCTACATAGGAAATGCCGTAGGGTGGATCGGTCAGGAGTAGCGACGCTTGTTCGCTCCCAAACAAACGCGCAACATCCTCGCGATGTGATGAGTCTCCAAGGAGCAATCGATGCTGGCCGAGTTGCCATAGGTTAGGTGAGTTTTTTGGCATGGCTTTGGGTGAAATGCTCATAACGCTTCACGATAACGTCGCAGAAGGTCGGATCGAGTTCCATAACGTACGCCTTCCGCTTTAGCTGCTCGCACGCGATGATCGTCGACCCGCTCCCGCCGAAGAGATCCAGCACGATATCGCCCGGGGATGAGCAACGTTTGAGCGGCTTTTCGGCGAGCGTGATTGGCTTTTGCGTCGGGTGCTCGTAGTCTGCTGTGTTGTCGCGCTTCACCAGCCATAGCTGCACCAAGCTCATGATGTCGTCGTAGGAGCCGATGGATTCCACATCCTTGTTGAGTATCTCGCTGAGGTTCTTGAGATTTGGGTTGAGTGGTGGGCTGCCGCGTGTCCCGTAGACACACGTCTCGATGACTTTGTTGAAGGCGACCTGTGGCGTGGGGTCGAAGTTGTTTTTGACCCATAGGCACAGCCGACGATTAGCCACACCAAGCTTTTCGTACAGCCGCTGCAGCAGCCACACATAGCGCTCGTCGCACCAGTAGAAGACATGCGTGTCGGTGCGACTCCCCAAGAGGGCGTTCTGCAACGAGGACTCGATGAATGCCTCGTACTCAGTTGCTTTCTTGCTGTCGTCAAACAATTTGTCTGGCGTGTACTTGCCCTTGGTGCCAATACCTTTTCGGTAGTCGATGCCAATATTGTACGGCGGATCACAGTAGATGACGCTCGCTTTGTCGGTACCCATGAGCTTCCCAACCTGCTCGGCATCCAGCGCACTGCCGCACAGTAGCCGATGCTCGCCGAGCTGGTATATATCGCCCGGTTTGGTGTCGGGTACCGTGATTTTCTCCAGCTCTTTTTGTACATCGAACCCATCATCCGACACGTCCAGCATGTCGTCGAAGAAGTTGTTGAGTTCGTCGATCGTAAAACCAACATCCAGCAGCACGCTCGTGTCAAACAGCTTGAGCAGTTCCTCGTCCCAGTCGCCAACGTTCTTGTTGAGCCGTAGATTGAGCTCTTGCTCGCGCTCCAACTCGGGGATATTGAGGTACACGACTGGCACGTCGGTAAACCCAAGGTCTTTGGCGACCTTCAGGCGCAAGTGTCCACCGATCACGATGTTCTTGCGCTCGGGCGCACCATTGACGATGAGCGGGTCACACAACCCGAAGCGTGTAATACTCTCGCGCATGTCGGCAATAACCTTATCGTCCCACTTGCGCGGGTTGTAGGTGCTTGATTTGAGATCCTTTGTCGGTATCTGTTCTATTTTCATAGTGTTCTGTGGGTTACAAGTATGTAATGTATAGTAAGAATTGCAGGCAAAAAAATAGTGGCATCAGGTCGTAAACGGCAACCCGAGGTATTGCAGTTCAATCTGCGCGACTACCCTACTTACCTTGAATGCAGTGGCAATCTCCCAGAGTTGAGGTCTGGAGATCGACTGATAGTACTCTCGAACAAGCGACTCGGGCATCAGTATGTGCCCCGCAAACTGGTCGCAGACGTCTTCCATCCAGTCGTTCACATTGTGCGAACAGTACATAGTGTTGGGCTGATAGGTAAACAGAGCGATGTGGGCAAGCTCATGCGCAATTGAAAAACGCTGACGTACTGATGGTTCCTTACCATTTACGAGAATCAGCCACCCAACATCCATATCCTTCTTACAGAGAGCCGACACGCTGTCGGGGAATGCGTAGTCTGTGCTAATGACAATCTGCACATCTCCAACGTACTCTTCCATAATATCCGTGATAGGGACTGGCGCTTTGAGTGGAAACGAGGAAGAAACCTCTTCCAAGATTTCGTCCGCTTTGTGTTTAGCGAGATTTTGCCATGAGGATGTGGTCATATGTGGTCAAATCAATTGCTTTTTAACGTGTGCTATATACGCTTCAACTGCGCGGATCTGCTCTTTGTTTAGGTTATACTTTGCACGTAGAAAGGTTGGTGTTGTGGCACTCTGTATATAATCCTCCTGGGTAATGCCCGCTTTGCTGAGGATAAGATCGAGGCGGTCAAATACGTGCGGGAGAATAATATTCCTTTTTTTGGGATCTGCCTAGGCATGCAGATCGC
>CAIJFH010000001.1 GCA_903819895.1 Candidatus Adlerbacteria bacterium | reverse complement strand
TATTGCGTCAGTGACTGAGGAAGATCTGGCAGCATGCCACGCCTTTCTCAACGACCGTCCGCGTGAGTGCTTGGGGTTTCAGTTCCCGTCGGTGTATTATTCGAGTGTCCAGAGTGTCCTACTTGAGGGGTAGCGGGAGGTCTGTACTATACGACGCTATCTTAAACAAATAGTATATATTGTCAAGTACCTGCGCGGAGGGGAGAAAGCGGCTAGAATGGAGGCATCTATGCAGGACTCACAGGTACAGGAAATAAAAGACAAGATAAATATTGTCGAGGTGGTGGGGCAGTATGTTCAGCTCCACCGTGCGGGGCGCACCTACACGGCGAAGTGCCCGTTCCATAAAGAAAAGACGCCGTCGTTCCACGTCAGCCCCGAGCGCGGGACGTATATCTGCTTTGGCTGTGGCGAGAAGGGCGACGTCTTTTCGTTTGTGCAAAAGATGGAGAGCATTGATTTTCCTACAGCACTCAAGCTGTTGGCCGAGCGTGTGGGTGTCGTGCTCAAACATAGTTTTGTACCCAAGCAGGAGAATGTCGAGAAAGAGGAGCGGCTGCGCGAGGTGTGCGAAGCCGCGACCGTATTTTTTGAGCAGGAGTTAGCGAAGCGAACGGATGTTGGCGAGTATCTCACAAAGCGCGGCGTGACTGAGGAGACAAAGAAGGCGTGGCGCATCGGCTACGCGCCCGCGACGTGGCGCAGCGCGTCGGAGCATCTCGCGTCGATTGGATTTTCGAAAGATGAAATAGTTGATGCAGGGATTGCTGCGCGATCAGAAAAAAATCCAACAGAGATTTACGATCGATTTCGTGGGCGCATTATGTTTCCACTCTGTGACGCCAACGGTAGGGTGATCGCATTCTCCGGCAGATTTTTTGAGGATATAAAAGACACTCGCGCTCATGCATCGAACGGACAACAAACTGAACGAGTGAGTGAACAGAGAAGTGAACCCGCAAAGTATGTGAACAGTCCCGAGACGCTGCTGTTTAAAAAGTCGCGTGTGCTGTACGGGTTTGATAAAGCAAAAAATGCGATTCGCAAAGCGGATTGCATCTTGCTCGTCGAAGGGCAGTTTGATGTGGTGCTGTCGCATCAATCGGGCTTGCCCTTTGCGGTCGCGATATCGGGCACGGCACTGACCGACGAACACTTGGCGCTCTTGGGGCGATTCTCCAAACGATTGGTGCTCGCGCTCGACGGCGATGCGGCGGGCATTCGCGCGGGACTCAAAAGTGCGCTCATGGCATACGCTGCCGGGTTTGATGTCAAAGTGCCGCGCTTTCCCGACGGCCTCGACCCGGCCGACATCGCCAAAGATACTCCCGACGAGCTGCGCTCAATTATCCGCGAGTCCAAGACCGCAATCGAATTTTTTCTCAAAGAGATGCTCAAGGAGGGGCTCAACGAGCGCTCGTACAAACGCGAGGTGCAGAGCCAAGTGATCCCGCTCATCGCGGCGATTAGTAGTGCGATTGATCAGGAACATTTTATCAACATAGCTGCACGCTGGCTCGGTGATGTGGGAGCGATCCGCAAAGAGGTTGCAATTGCCAAAGCAGCGCGAAAGGTGTCTGGGCAAGGTGTCGAACAAAGTGTATCTGCGACAGAGGCCTCGCCAGAGCCCGCACTCGACCCGATGCTCAAAAAAGCGGCAATGATTGCGTGCAACTTTCCTGCCGAGTCCGAGCAGTATGCAACACTGGTTGGCTTGCTGGGGGAGGAGAGGGTGCGTTCGCTGCTTGCGCGAGTAGAGCCCATGGCCGAGCGGATCCGTTTTGACTTCGACCGCGAGGTGGGCGAGCATTCGACCCGCGAGATTATCGCCGCCGACCTCCTTGCCGATATCGAGCGTGTGGTGGCAAAGGAGCGTTACAAAATGAAATATTTGTGATATACTGCTGGCACTATGGCGACCAAAAAAAAGGCGGTAAAAAAGGCGATTACTCAGTCGAAGGGGGGTGCTCGTTCGGTCAAATCATCCGCGCCGGCCAAGGGCAAGGCAGGTGCTCCTAAGTCCACCAAAAAGCCGAGCGTCACGGCAAAGGTTCACCCGAACAGCGTAGCTGGGCGGGCTAAGCAGCTGCGCGATATCGCCGCCAAGCGCCGCCAAGCGCTTGCACCAAAGAAGGCAAAAGCAACTGCAGCAAAATCATCCGACAAGGGTGCGTCAAAGTCCGCACCAAAGGCGGCAAAAAAGGGGACTGATGAGCGCAGCAAAAAAGCAGAGAGTTTGATGGCGCGCGGTCGCGCGGTCGGCTTTGTCACCTACGACGAAATTCTCAAAGTGTTCCCAACCATCGAGAGCGATGTCGACTTTTTGGAGGATTTGTACGAGAAGTTTGCCTCGGCGCACATCGACGTACTCGAGGGTGGCGGCATGCTCGAGATCAATGATGACGTAATCGAAAAGGGCTACTCGCGCTCGGACTCCTCCTACGACTCGATCCAAATGTACCTGCGCGAGATCGGCAAGTACCCGCTCCTCAATGCGCAGCAAGAGCGCGATTTGGCAAAGCGCATCGTTGATGGCGAGGACGAGGCACGCAACCTGCTCGCGCGTGCCAACCTGCGTCTCGTTGTCTCCATCGCCAAGAAGTACGTTGGCCGCTCGCCCGACCTGACGTTGCTCGACCTCATCCAAGAGGGCAACCTCGGCCTCTTTAAGGCGGTTGATAAGTTCGACTACACCAAGGGCTACAAGTTTTCGACCTACGCGACGTGGTGGATCCGCCAAGCAATCACTCGCGCATTGGCCGACCAGTCGCGCACGATCCGCATTCCGGTGCACATGGTCGAGACAATTGCCAAGTACAAGCAGGTCTCGCGCCGCCTGAGCCAAGACCTTGGTCGCGACCCGCTTGCCGAGGAGATCGCTCTGGAGATGGGTGTCGATGTCGACAAAATTTATCAAATAGAGAAAATTGACCAGGACACCGTGTCGCTCGAGAGCCCCGTCGGCTCCGACGACGAGGACGGCAAGTCGGTCTTGGGTGACTTTATCAAAGACGACAAAATCCTCTCGCCCGACCAAGAGGTCTCGCGCCGCATCCTCGCCGACCAGCTCAAAGAAATCCTCGATGAGCTCTCGCCCAAAGAGCGCGAGATCCTCAAACTCCGCCATGGGCTGGAGGACGGCATCTACCACACGCTCGAGGAAGTGGGAAAGAAGTTTGGCGTCACCCGCGAGCGCATCCGCCAGATCGAGGCCAAAGCCCTCGAGCGCATCCGCACCCACGATAAAGCAAAGCGATTGCGGAGCTACTAAAAATACAAAGGAGGTTGCTGGACACGTCGCGATGTATTAGTGTGTTTTTAGGCGGTCTTTGCCGTCAATGTTCAACACAGTTAGGAGTGCAAAGGATGACAGCGATTACCTCTCTGGGTGTGGTGTTTATCGGGGATACTATTATGGTATTTATCCCCGCTATGGCTGGCTACTACCTGTTGGGTAAGGAGGAACCCTACCACGTCTGGGGACAATACGTTGCTTTTTTTGCGGCAGTATCCTTGTTTATGCCAATAGGTATCGGTATTGTCGCGTCTCTGTTTCCGGCCTTGCGCACCATGTCTTCAATGGCAGCGTTCATGTTAGAACAACAAGTGCCATTTGCGTTGGTCGGTTCCGTCAGCTTTTTTGCTGGGCTGGCGTTGGGCAAGTTCTTAAGACGCTACTAACTACAGTAGCGAAGGAGTTTTGAGTAGGACCTCCAGCGCCGGTGCGCTGGAGGAATTTTTGTTGTTCAAGGGTAACTCCTGGATGACGTGGACGTGCTACAATTCCCGTATGAAAGAATTAGCGGTCATTAACCCAGAGGGTGTGTCGGAGACGGAGGTTGCCACCTACAAAACACGCGAGGCGGCGCGGGCTGTGGTGGTAGACAGCGAGGGGAAGATTGCCCTGCTGCATGTTACAAACGAGCAGTACTACAAATTGCCGGGTGGTGGCATTGATGCGGGCGAAGATATCCCGACCGCGCTTGCGCGCGAGTGTCGAGAGGAAATCGGATGCGACGTCGAAGTCATTGGTGAAGTTGGCAGTATTGTCGAGTATCGAAAAATATTTACCCTCAAACAAACTTCCTATTGTTATGTTGCAAAAGTGATAGGCGAGAAAGGCGCTCCTGATTTTACGGAAGAGGAGTTGGCGAAAGGTTTTGAAATAGTATGGCTGCCCTACGATAAAGCTTTTCGCGCGGTCTCGGAAAGTAATGCAACGAGCGTCGAAGGTCGCGATTACATTACTCCGCGCGATACTTTGTTTTTACAGACGGCGCAGGACAACATTCAAGGATAACCCTTGGATGGGAGTTAGCGGTCAACCAAATCCCAGATGTGTTTTGCTACATTGCGTGGGGTGCCTTCGAAGGGGAGGTGGTGGTTGTCAAAAAAAGGCATGCTGTTGCATTCGATGACGCCACAGTTTGCTTGCTCTTGCCACGAGCGGCTGATGTCGTCGATGATGAAGTCGATGCCGACCACTGGCGCGCGGAGAATGTGCGCAACTTTCTCAAACAGCGCGACGTTGTCGGGGTGGACGTCGTCGGTGACGTCGGTGGTGGTGCCGCCGACCCCCCAGTTTATTTTTTGATGCAGCGTCACGTGCCGATTTTTCTCGGGGATACTTTGTGGCGTGAGCGATTGGTACGCGAGCTCTTGTGTCGCGGCGGCGTCGATTCGTATGTGATGAAAGTACGGCCCTTGTCGTTTGGGATGTGTGTTTGTTTGGGCAACCAACTGCTCGACCGTGTGCACGCCATCGCCGACCACATGTGGCTGGTCGCGGCGCAGTGTGGCGATCAACTTTCCTGCGACAAGCGTTGGGCGATACACCGCGCCCAATAATTCTTGCTCGATAATCACCATTGGCGCGAGTTGTCGCGCGATGTCGAATGCGCGGTCGAGTTCTTGTTCGTTCATGATATGCATTGTGGTGTGCCGCGATGCAGACCCGATCACCGGCTTGGTAATCACTGGGTGAGGGATGCGATCAAAAATCTTACGCGCCCCCGCACGAGTCGCTGCTGCACCTCCTGCGGCGACTGGCACACCCATCTTTGCCAACTTCTTTCGCAGGGTCGACTTGGTATCAATCCACCACACCGTGCGCGCATTGTCGGGCAGTGGCAAACTTTCAAAATCGAGCACACGCCCGCTCGGGAGTTTGGCGATAAACGACCCCTTGTGCATCCCAAAGGGGCGGAACTCGCGCATACGGATGCCACGCGTGTTGGCCTCTTGCCACAGCATCTGGTGCAGAAGCTGCGTCTTGTCGTCGGGCTCATCGAGCATCTGCCCCCAACCGCGACGCGCGAGCCACTCGTAGATGATGACGCTCCGCCTCCCGCTGCTGCGCGGGACAATAGTGCTCATTGCGCGCAGCCAACGCTCGACCATGGGTTGGAGCAGGAGGTCGAGTGTGTGCGAAATATACTCAACCTCGTGTCGCACCGGGTCGCCGCCGCAGTGGTCGCAGGGTTTGGGGTCTGCCATGGCTACCAGTATACCCGCGCGGTGATGTATAATCCACCCATGCAAGGGAAACTATACCAGCAATACTTGGCGATGCGGCCGTCGGTACGCTCGCTCGTCTTTTTGTATTGGATATACGCTTTTGTTGGTGGGATGGTTGGCGTGTTTACGCAACTTTTTCTCTATCAGCGGTTTACGAGTATTTCCCTCAACGTCGCGGCAACCGTGGTCTTTTATACGGGAATTATGCTCGGTTTTTGTATACCCGGTTTCTTTGCAGCTCGTTGGCGGCTCAATATCAAACAAGGGTTTATGTGGAGCTTTTTGTTTCTCGGTGTATCACTGTTGTATTTGTCGCAGACAGTAACAATGGCACATGCGTATACCGCGATGCTTCTGTGGGGTTTTGGGCAAGGTATCTTTTGGTTGACCGTCAATACCTGTGAGTTGTCCGAGACGAAGGATGGCGAGCGCGATTTCTATTCATCGGTACTCAATGCAGGCAACCAAATACTGTCTCTTGTTGGTCCGGCAGTGGCAACCGTGTTGTTGTGGCTATCAGGGAGCGTGTTCCATTTTGGCACCTACACGTTGCTTTTTAGCGTTGCGCCTGCGGTATATTTGCTTGGGTTTTTCTGCTTCTCATCCATCAAGACGTATCGCCCCAAGCCAATACGATTTGCAGATATTACCTACTTTCTGACAGATAGAAGAAATCAAGCGGCACAGCTGTACACCATGGGCACGAGCTTTCAGCAAGTGCTCGGTATTGTTGTCCCCCCACTTGCAATACTCACGATACTGGGTACCGCGCTTCGGGTCGGTATGTATGACACACTTTTCGCGATTTTCTCGGCGGCGTGCATCTTGATTGTTGCTCGCTATCGCACGCAGCAGAATCGTCTTGCGATGTATGGTGTCACGACAGTCGGACTCGTGCTCGCGGTGCTCTGGTTTGGGTACGCTTTTACCTTTGTAGCACTGATTATCTACACCGTTGTGGATGGAGTGCTGTCACCGGTAATGAATGTCTCGTCGCATGTTATCGATCTCAACTCGATGGAGATCGGCAGGAAGGAGTCCGATTTTTATGCCACGATGCTGTTGCGCGATTTTTCGCTTTGGGTATGGCGTGTTGCAGGTGGGCTTCTCTTTCTGTGTGTTATCAATTTGTTTGGCGCTGACAAAATTGTGTTGTCGGTCGGTTTGTATCTTCTTGCGGGTGCGTTTCTGCTAACATACACGGGTGCATTTTTGCTGCTCAAGATTCGCCCGCGCTAAAGTGCTATACTGCCCGCATGAGGATGGCAAAGGCAGGGGATAAAAAGGGGAAAGGGGCGGGTGGTGGGGCTTTTTTGACGCTCTATAAAAAGCTCAATCCGGAGCAAAAGCTCGCGGTGGATACGATTGAGGGTCCCGTGATGGTGATTGCGGGGCCGGGGACAGGCAAGACGCAGATTTTGACGTTGCGGATAGCAAATATTTTACACAGTACCGACACCCCACCAGACGCGATTTTGGCGCTCACCTTTACCGAGTCAGCGGCATTTGCGATGCGTCGTCGCTTGGTCGACATTGTCGGCTCGCCCGCCTACCGCATCCATATCCACACCTTCCATGGCTTTTGCAACGACGTGATCCAGCGCTACCCCGAGCGTTTTCCGCGTATTATTGGCGCACAAAGTATTAGTGATATCGACCGGGTGCTTTTGTTTGAGGAGATTATCAAGAGTGAGGATCTCGACCTGCTGCGCCCGTTTGGTGACCCGTTGTTTTATCTGCGTCCAGCGCTCTCGACCATATCCTCGCTTAAACGAGAAAACGTTGCTCCAGAGGATTTATCGGCTATCCTATATCGTGAGGAAGAAAGAATTCGTGCCGAGCCCGACTTTGTGCATCTTAAGGGTGCGTATAAAGGTAAGGTAAAAGGGGTATATCAAACATTGCTCGACAAGATTGCACGGACGCATGAGCTGGTACGCGTGTTTACACGATACGAGGCAGATCTTGCTGCGCGTCGTTTGTACGACTTTGAGGACATGATACTCGAGGTGGTGCGGGCGCTCCAGAGTGACCCGGATTTTCTCCTGTTGCTCCAAGAGGAGTACCAATACCTTTTGGCAGACGAGCATCAGGATGCTAACAATGCCCAAAATCGCCTACTCGAGCTGCTGTCGAGCTTCCACCCGAGCCCCAATTTATTTATTGTGGGCGACGAAAAGCAGGCGATATATCGCTTTCAGGGTGCCTCATTGCAAAATTTTCTCTACTTCCAAGAGCGTTACCCGCAGGCGCTGCGCATCACGCTGCGCTCCAATTATCGCTCGGGGCAGCTCTTGCTTGATGCGGCGCATAGCATGATCACGCGGGGGAGCGCTGCCGAGATCCCTTTGGTTAAAGAGCTGCGTGTCCCACTGGTCGCTGCGGCTTCGGTGGCACATCCGGTCTTGTTGCGTGCATTTTCGCAGAGTGTTTTAGAGCGACTATTTGTCGCGCGAGACATCCGCCGCCTGCTCGACGAGGGTGTGCAGCCGGGCGAGGTTGCGGTGTTGTATCGCAACAATCGTGACGCAGCGGCACTTGTCGAGCAGCTCGAGCGGGTTGGTGTGCCGTTTGTGGTCGAGTCAGACGAGAATATCATGCACGACCCCGACATACGCAAACTCCTACTGTTGATGCGTGCCTCGGTGCATTTTGGCGAGGAGCGACTTTTGTTTGAGTTGCTGCATGCCGATTTTTTGGGTGTTGCACCTCTGGATGTATACAAGCTTGCGCGCCACCGGCTCAAATCAAAAAAGTCGCTCGCAGAGATACTGGCGTCAACCGTCGAGCTGCGTCGTGCAAAAATTGCAAAGCCAGCAAAGTTGCACTCCCTCTACTCGCTCTTGTCTTCTTTTGCAACTCTCGCGCGCAATATCCCAGCGCTCGAGGCGCTCGAGAAAATACTCGACGAGTCGGGATATATGGCGCACCTGTTGCTCCTCCCTGACGCAGCCGAGAAGCTCGCCAAAGTAAACGGCTTGGTTGATACGTGCAAGGATGCGGTCGCGCATCACCACAGCTACACCTTAGCAGATGTTGTTGAGTATCTAGCGCTCTTGGAGCAGCATGATGTCTCGGTGCGCAAGGATGTCTCAGTCCTCTCGCCCGACCGTGTGCGGCTGATGACGGTGCATCGCTCCAAAGGGCTCGAGTTCGACTACGTATACATCGTTGGTGTCGAGGATGCGCGTTGGGGGAGCAGTGCTAAAAAATCTTACTTTCATCTGCCGATTGTGCAGCAAGAGACAGACGCTGCGGACGCGGCGCTCGAGGATGATCGGCGCCTGTTCTATGTAGCGCTCACGCGGGCGCGGCTGCAGGCGGCGGTGTCATATGCGGTGGCGCGCGATGATGGTGCGCCCTCGTTGCCGTCGCAGTTTATCGACGAGCTTGGTGGCGCGGTTGTCGTTGTTGACACTGTCGCGTTCGAGCAAGGTGTCTCAAATCAAGAATTACTTGCGCCACGGCAAAGTACCGCGCACTCACTTAAAGATAAAGTATTCTTAAACGAAATATTTCTCGAGCAGGGGTTGTCGGTCACTGCGCTCAACAACTATCTTGCGTGCCCATGGCGTTACTTCTACAGCAACTTGCTGCGCATACCAAAAGCGCCCGACAAGTACGCGCTGTTTGGCAACGCGGTGCATGCCGCGCTGCGCGATTTGGTGTCGAGTGTCCGTGCAGGCGATATGCTCTCTCAAGCGCAGCTTATCGATCGATTTAGAGACGCGGCCCGACGTCAACCGTTTAGTGAGTTTGATCTCGCCCAAGCGCTCCAAAAAGGTGAGCAGGTGCTCGGTGGCTACTACGAGACATACAAAGAGTCGTGGCAGCAACGTGTGCTCGGCGAGTATACGCTCGGCGTGTCGCTGCGGTTGCCGTTTGCAGACGTGCCAACAATTGCGCTGCGCGGCATCCTCGACCGAGTCGAGTTTATGAGCGACCGCGAGGTGGTCGTGTACGACTACAAAACCGGCAAACCAAAGTCGCGCGGGGAGATCGAGGGTGCGACCAAGAATAGCAATGGCGAGTACAAACGCCAATTGACGTTCTATCGGCTGCTTCTCGAGCAGCATCAAGGCGGCGAGGTCGGTGGGCGCTGGAGTATGCAGGAGGGAGTGATCGATTTTGTTGAGCCCGACAGCAAGGGTCGCTATCATCGCGAGCGATTTGTCATTACCGACGACGACGTGGCACAGTTGCGCGATGTGATTATCTGCACTGCGCGCGAGGTATACGACCTCGCGTTTTGGGATCGTCGGTGTGATGACAAGCGCTGCGAGTACTGCGCATTGCGCAATTTGTCATAATCGCAGGCGGATTGTTTCGCGACCGTGTTAGTTGCTCGTTGTGGTAGCTGCGGTGGTGCCAGTGCCTGCGCCAATCTGTTGGAGCACCGTGTCGATTGCTGCTCGCATCGAGTCATACGGCTGCGCACCTTGGAGCGTGACGGCGTCGCTACCTACCATGACAAAGATAAGCGGTGTGCCTTGGCCACCCGCAGCGATTGCCTCGTTGTAACTGTCCTGCACCTTCTTGGCATACTTGCCGCTGCTCAAGCATTGATTAAAGGTGTCGACGTTGAGCCCAACATCTTTTGCAATGACCGGGAGTTGAGCGAGGTCGAGACCGTTCTCAAGCGGGGATACCGCATAGACCTGGTCGATATACTTAAAGTATGCGGTGTCGCCGCCCTGGTCTGCCGCGCACTCGGCTGCCTCTGCCTCTTTGGGTGCCTTGGAGTGGATCTGTGCGAGCGGGAAGGGGCGATATACCCACGCCACCTTGCCGGATTGGCCATAGTAGTCCATCACCTGGTGCATCGTCGCCTCGAAGGTCTTGCAGAATGGGCACTCGAGGTCGGCATACTCAACCACTTTAACCGACGCGCTCGGATTGCCGAGAATGTGGTCTGTAGCAGAGTCATATGGGCGAACCGAGGTCTTTTGTGGTTGGCCATTGTTGCTGGTTGTGCCCGAGGTGCCGCTCTTGCCAACCAAGAAGATTGCTCCGGCGACAAGCGCCCCAGCAACAACGATAGTAATAGGGAGGACGTACTGGCTTTTCATATAATCACAATGTGCGATACATTAATAATGCGTTAGCGACAGTATAGCATCTCCGGGCTAAACCTAAAATGGGAGAGTGTGGGTCATTGCTGCCGCGTCTGCCACCTTTTCCCACTCCGAGGGGTTGAGCTTTACCTCACGGACGCCGTCAAAGTCCTTGTATTTGAGTGATTTGTGCTTCTTTGCGTACTCGTAGACGTCTTTGGTGATCCGCACATCTTCGATGCAGTACTGGATAATGAGGTCAATCTTGCCCTCCTTCCACCAGCGGACTGCCTGCATACCGTCGGCGGTCTTGGTTCGGCCCAAAGTCGCCTCGGCGATAGAGTCGAGCTTGAGTCGACGACCAAGAATATTTTTTATCTCCTTGAGTAGGTCAATACTCTTAATTTTGGTTAGGTCGCCCGGGTAATATTTGTTGAGGATGGGGATATCAAAGTGGTCGGAGTTGTACCCAACGAGCACGTCGGTGCGCTCGAGAATCGCCCACAACTGCGGCAGGGTCTCCTTGGTGTAGCTGCTAAACTCATTTGTCTTTGAGTCGTGGATGCACACCACGGTGAGCTCCTGCTTAGACAAATCAAAACCGCCCTGCATGCCCTCGCCGGTTGTCTCGATGTCAAAAATAACTCGCCGCATAATAGTAGGTGTCAGTTTCAGAATTAGAGCGAGAGAAAAAATGACGCAAGGTCTTTTCGCGAGAGTTTCGTCTCACTTCCTGACGTGAGGTCGCGTACGGCAAAGGTGTTGGAGGTGACCTCATTTTGTCCAACGATCAGTAGATAGGGGACTCGGTGTTTTGTCGCGGCCTTGATCTGGTCGGCCAGTTTCTTGTCGCCAAAGTCAACCGCGACCGCGACACCCTGCGCGCGCAATTCTTGCGCAATCGTCAAGGCGTCGGGCACATTCTCAACCGAAGCGACTGCGATATAGAGCTTGGTGGGTGGCAGGTAGGCGGGGAGGAGCCCGCGCACCTCGAGAAAGTCGCGCATGGTGACATCACCCATACCAAACCCGACACCAGTAATCGGCTCGTCATCAAACAGCGCAGTGAGGTTGTCGTAGCGGCCGCCGCCAAACAGCGCGCGGTTGTTGTCGGGGTGCGTATCAAACACCTCAAACACCACGCCGGTGTAGTAGGCAAAGCCCCGCACGATGGATGAATCGAAGCGGACATTGTGTATACCAAGCGAGCGTACCAATTCTATAACTTCTGCAACATCTGAGGGCACGGGAAGTTGGTCGAACGATGGAGCGTCTATACCAAGCTCGTGCATCTGTGTGTGGAAATCGCCAGCAGATATTTTTGACCTTCGATCTAAGAGGGTGATAAATTTTCTACCGCGCTCCTCATCCAATCCTTTTTCTTTCAAGAAATTGTTTAAGAAGGTGCGGCTGCCGATGCGGATTTCGAAGTCGTCTTCGGTAGCGCCGAAGGCGCGCATAATGTCTGCCGCGACGGCAATACTCTCGGCATCTGCAGCGAGCGACTTCGAGCCAAAGAGGTCGACGTTGAGCTGCCAGTGCTCGCGCAAGCGCCCGCGCTGTGGGCGCTCGTAGCGAAAGACGTTGGGAATCGAAAAGAGACGCAAGGGGAAGCCGAGTTCGCGACGACGCGCAGCGACCATGCGTGCGACTGTTGGCGTCATCTCGGGGCGGAGCGTCACCTCGCGCTGCCCGCGGTCGACAAAGGTGTAGGTCTGCTCGTTGACCATCTCTTCGTTTTCGGCACCTTTGCTCTTGTACAAATCGGACGGCTCGAGGATCGAGGCGTGATACTCGACATAGCCAAAACGCTCGGCAACGCTGCGGTAGGTCGCGAGCAGGTAGTTGAAGAATGCTTGGTCCTCGGGGTAGAAGTCGCGCACGCCCTTGTAGGGCTCGGTCGAAAGTTTCTCTTTTTTGCTGGTCATAGGATTGTACTGTATTCTAACAGAAATGCCGCAGGAAAACAGTAGTCATCTACAGGAGAGAAAAAGTATGGGTGAGATGGTGCGCCCACGCACCGTTGGTGGCAAAGTCCTCAACCTCTACAAGCAGCAAGGGGAGACGCCGCGCGAGCGTCTTGAGCGGCTGCGTATACAAAAGCCCGAGTGTGCCAGCGAGGTGCTGTCGTATGCAGGGCGGCTCGACCCCATGGCCGAGGGGGTGCTCATCGCGTTGGTTGGCTCGGCAAATAAGATGCATGACGCCTACCTCAATATGAACAAAGAGTATGTGCTGGACGTGCTGTTTGGATTCTCGACCGACACGTATGACCTGCTTGGCAAGGTGATGGAGGGTGGCGACACCTCGGTAGTGAATCGCCGGAGCATCGCGCAGGGGTTAAACGAATTTCGTGGCCAAGTGTCGCAGGAATACCCACCGTTCTCCTCCAAACCAGTAGACGGCAAGTCACTCCTTACCTGGGCGCGGGAGGGTCTATTGGGAAATATCGTATTGCCGAGAAAGTCAATAAATGTATACGATATTCGTCTAGACGAGATATATAAAATACCCGAGAAGGACTTGTTGCTGCATATCGAGCAGTCGGTGGGAAAAGTGCAGGGCGATTTTAGACAAGAAGAAATTTTGGAGCTCTGGCAGCGACAGTTGAGCAAAAAAGGAACGAGGATGTTCCCGTGCGCAACGGTCGCTATTTCGTGTTCGAGCGGTACGTACGCCCGGTCGATTGCACATGGGCTCGGGCAGGGGCTTGGTGTCCCAGCACTCGCGCTCCATATCCTGCGCACCAAAGTGGGCGACTACTCGGTCGACAAATCGCTGCGCTGATTTTGCTAGCGTAGTTATCCCCACTCGCGCATTGTTTGTGCCACGCAGCAGCGCGTATTGGCGCTATAGTTAAAGCAACTCGCGAGAGTTTGCATTTGGTGTACATGAAAAAACTTTTTAGAAAAAATGCGATGCGGACGCTGCGCACGGTGCGGCAGGTTGCCTCGTCGGCTATGGTGCTCGCGATGATTTTTTCGCTCACCTTTTCGCAACTTATTTTCGCTCTCCCAACCGCACAGGCAGCAACCTACACCGCGACATGGAATAATCAGACCGCATTCCAGAGCGGCTGGGGTGGGACGGTGGGGAGTGTTAACAGCGACGGACGCATCGCAACATCGACCGTTGTCACTGCGAATATCGATACGACCACACAGCCCGGATTAGTGTCGCTTAATTCCGGCTCTCTAGCACACACACTACCGACCGAGGACTTTACCCAGGGGCCAAGTGCAAACGGGACAAGTTACCACCTTAATCCGACAAATGTGGCAACCTCAACATCAATTGTGTCTGGTGCTGTTGCTGCAAACGGAGACAGTTCGCTACCCAAAACGGGCTTGGTCGCCCATTGGACGTTTGATACTGCGACCATTGGCACAGGGAGCGCGAGCAATGTTGTCTATGATGTGAGTGGGAATACTAACTGGGGCAGCACAGCGTATGCGCCAACAACAGGAGTTGCAGGGCCAACGAACTACGGAGAAGCGATAACTCTAGACGGGTCAAGCCAGTTTTTTGCAGCAAACAATGTTGGAGATTTTACTTCTTCGAACTTCACGCTATCCGGGCGTTTTAAATTTAATTCCATCTCAAATACCCCGTACCTGTTTCAGAAAGGAAATAACAGTGCTGGGTACGGCGCATACGTCACCACCGCTGGTGCGGTTTCTTTCTATACTCGGCAGTCATCGAGTGTCGCTCAGACCACGTCAACAGCTGCTGGCCAGATCACAACAGGGGCGTGGTATCAGATCACGTTTGTGCGAAACGGCTCAAGTGTCAAGATCTACATCAACGGCGTCGACAAGACCTCGTCTGCGGCAACACACGTGGACCCGGTTTCCTACTATGACCCGCTGGTAGTCGGGGCATACAACTACTACAACACGTATCAAGGCACCAACAACTACAGTAATTACTTAAATGGTTCTGTAGACGATGTATTGGTCTACAATACCAACTTGTCGCCAGCGAACACTACCGCCCTATACACCTATAATCCAGGTGAGTATACGTTCACGCACACTACCGCGCTCACTCGAAACACCACGAACATAATCACCAATGTGTCAGCGAGCTTGCCGAGCTACTTTACGACGAACTACTATCCAGTCGGGTTTGCATACAATTCGGATACCAACGATCTCTACATGAATGTGCCCCTGCCGTCGAGCTATCTGACGGACAAAGTATTCAAGATGCAACTCACCGCACCGTATACAACCACTGATGTTACATCGCATTTTCCGTTGGATGGAACCCCGCATGCAACTTATGTAAGAATGGCGTACGATCCAAACAGTCAAAAACTGTTTGAAGGCCTTGTTTCAGCATATGAGAGTGAGGGTGAAATTATGTCGCTACCTTCGTACAGCGGTCTGTCCTATCTGAGTACGCTTACTGGAGCATTAGCCGCAACGTCGACTCAAGTGTCATACGATGAGGCAAATGGTATTGCCTATATACTGGATAAGACGAGTAACCAGTTCAAGTCGTACAATTTACGAACAGGGGCGGTGGCGACTATTTCGGGTACTGGAATTTCGTCCGCAAGCACTTTCGAGACGTATAGTCCATTTGAAAATGCTCTATACGGCTCGGGTGGGTGTTGTACGTATGGGGCTAGATTTAATCTAGGCACAGGGGTTACTACCCCGACGGGCGTGAATGGTGTGTATTTCTACGCAGTAAATAATCTCGACGGCACCATGTGTGGTCAGAACCTAGCAGCGCAAGGTTCCCCGGGAGTTCTATTCAGTCCAGATCGCTCCTCTGGTACTCTTTTGGAGCCAACGTTTGTAGCGTTGTCTGGGGCGAACTCTGTTTCAAGTGCGAATCCTTATACCAGCGCTATCGATTATGATCCCACGAGCACCAACTTTTATTTTGGAGGCATATGTCAATCGGGTTCCTGTCCAAACGGAGGGCAGCTGTACTCCTACGGCCCCGCTTCAAAACCTGTGTGGACCAATCTTACTGCCGCGTATCAAAACGCCATGGGCAGCAGTGTAGAAATACAGTCGCTCGCACACTCGAACGGGAAGGTGTTCTTTGCATTGAACAGCGGCGCGGTAGGTATGATCTCGCCCCCGCCCGTGACTCAGTCGGCGATATCGACTACCATAGCGAATGCGTCCTTTGGGATTCAAAACGCGACAATTACTAGTGCAAGTGCGAGCAATGGTCAGACGGGTTCGGTCGCGTACTACCTATCTAACGACAATGGTGTTACGTGGACAGCGACAACGGTTGGCACGCCGGTCACCTTTGCAAACCCTTCTGGCATACAACTCAAGTATCGTATCGACCTCACCGGTGACGCATCGGTCTCAAACATCTCTATCGCCTATAACAATAGCAACAACGCTGGCACGATTCAAAACCTTAAAGCAGATAGTTCAGCCGATGCTGCATGGGTGAATCTACGTTGGAATGCGACTCTGCCTTCGAATACGCAAATTAAGTTTCGTACTCGCGGAGCTACCGCGGCACAGGGCTTGGATGCGCTCTACAATGCAATCTGGTCTGATTATTATGTCGCAACTACTACTGGGGTTTCGGGGACAGCAATCAAGGCGAATGGCGCTGGTGGGGCAAATAGCCCAACGTATCGGTATCTTGAGATGCAAGCAACGCTCATATCTAACGATGGGGTAGCGAGTCCGTCGATAAGTTCCCTAAGTGCACAGTATTCTATCAATACACCACCGCTATTCGACACGACCGCTTTTGGTGGAGGGAGTGGTGCCACGTCGACACAAATTACTACGAGTAGCGACCCAGATTGGGGGAAGGTGAAGATCCAGTATCGACTCTTCGACACTGATGACACGACCTTCACGCCATCCTTCCAATACTGTCTTAGCAGTTGCTCGACGCAGGCGTCGTGGCACAACGTTAGTGGCATTGTGGACGGGTCAGGTGCATCCGCTACTCTTTCGCAGTCCTATGTAGGCAATGCTACCACTACCTACACTGCATATTGGAATGCAGCCGCACAGATTCCCAATAATTATTCCACCACCGCTCAGGTTCGTGTGACCGCAGACGATGGCGAAGCGATCTATCATACTGCAGTAGCCACTTCGAGTGTCTTTACCCTTGACACGACGCCACCAAATATCACCACGCTGCATATTGATGGATCATCCTCAAGCACGGTCTCGGTACAGGCGAGCGCATCGGCTGCTATCCAGGACTACAAGATAACCGACAACGCAGATGGTTCCTACGACGGGCTCAACCCGGGTAGTGGGGGGTTCTTTGCGACCACAACCCCCAACGGCACGTCGTTCTCGCTTGGGACATCCACCGTGCTTGCCGCCAATGTATCGCCAGACGCGACCGCGGTGACTTTTGTGGTGCGTGATATCTACGGCAACGTGGGCACCTCGACTGCTGTGGCACCGTTGCCGCCTGGGAGTGTGGACGTCAACGATGTTTCAAGCACCACGCCCAAGTTGCTCTTTACCTGGACACCATATGTCTCGGCGGCGGGCGCAACCTTTAGTAGCTACCAAGTATGGCGCTCGACCAACGGGAGTACATGGGGTGGGTCGCCGTACGCAACTATTACCGACCCAAGTGTCAACTACTTCCTCGACACGTCGGTCTCGACTACCACCATCTACTACTACAAAGAGCGCACGGTCGACACCGATGGGGATATGGCCAACTACAGTAGCGTGATTAGCAAGCAGCCCGTGGTTGTGACAGGTGGCGGGGGGAGTGGTGGGGGCGGGAATGGCTCCGAGACGCTCGAGAGCCCCCAGGCCGACCAAATACTCAACACGTCTGCACGCATTGTGTGGACCACAAACAGCCCAGCGACGAGCCAGGTGGACTATGGCACCACGGCGTCCTATGGCCTCACCCAGCACAGCTCATCCTATGTGACGACACACGAGGTGTATCTCACCGGTTTGACGCAAAATACGCTCTACCACTACAAAGTGTCTTCGACCTTCGTCGACAGCAATACGCTCACCGACGACAACAAAGGTGCGACCTACACCTTCACCACCGCCAATATTCAAAACCCAACCGTGGCCACTAATCTTGCCACGTTGGTAACCACTAACAGCGCGACGCTCAATGGGCAGATTACAGCCACGGGCGGGGAGGATGCATCACAATCGGGGTTTGTGTACGGGACCGACTTCTCGATGCAAAACCCAATAGCCACCACGACCTTGGGGGCGCAGACAGGGACGGCGACATTTAGTAGTTTGGTGACTGGTCTGACACCAGCAACGACCTACTATGTGCGCTCCTACGCAACCAACTCTAGCGGTACCAGTTTTGGCACGATGAGTGCGTTTACCACCTCGGCGTCGGCGCCAGTGGTCGCTGCGTCGTCTACTACCAACATAACGCGCACCAGCGCGACGATTACTGGTGTGGTGAGTGCGACAGGTGGTTCGACGGTCTCTGTGGAGGGCTTTAACTATGGCCCAGACAGCAACTACGGGCTCACGACATCGTTTATGGGTAACTTTGCTGCTGGCTCGTTCCCTCTGGATCTCAACAACCTCCAGTGTGGCACGACGTATCACTTCCAGGTGTTTGCAACGAACGGGTCTGGTACCAGCTACTCGCCTGATCAGACATTTTCGACCTTGTCTTGCGCGTTCCCCCCTTCGGTGACAACCTCCGCAGCTACCGCGGTGGCGACATCGAGCGTGATGCTCAACGGCCAAGTGACAGCAACCGGGGGCGCAACGGTCACTCAGTCCGGCTTTGCCTACGGCACCGACCCAACGCTCGTGAGCCCCATTGCCACGACCACCCAGGGTGGGCAGGTGGGTGCAGTGCCGTTTAGTGGCTCTGTCTCGGGGCTTGCTGCAGGAGTGAACTACTACTTTAGATCTTACGCGACCAACTCGGGGGGTACAGGGTTTGGTACCATTACCTCGTTTACCACCCTGACAGCGCCGCCAACAGTGGTGGTATCGGCACCAAGCGCGGTTACTCAGACGTCAGCTACACTTAATGGTGCAGTCACCGCAACGGGTGGCGACCAAGTAACCGCCGAGGGGTTCCATTATGGTCTCACCACGAGCTACGGTACTACGCTCTCTGCGGCCAATGGCCCATACAGTGTGGGCCCGTTCTTTTTGGATATCTCGAGTGCCCTGACCTGTGGCACCACCTACCATGTTCAGGCATTTGCAACGAGTCAGGACGGCACCGCTGTATCGCCTGATCAGACATTTACCACGGCAACTTGCGCATCAGCCCCGACAGTGACGACTGATGCTGTGCAGAGTCCTACTACCGACGGGGCGACGTTCTCGGGGCAGATAACAAATACGGGAGGTGATGATGCTTCGGATGCGGGGTTTATCTATAGCACGGATTTCTCCTTCCATACCGGTGTTGCTACGACGTCACTTGGTGTACAGGTTGGTACCGCAACATTCACCGCCACCGTCTCAACACTACTCCCTGGGACAAATTACTTCGTTCGCGCCTATGCGAGAAATATTGCCGGGACGAGTTATGGCTCTGTTGTGCCATTTAGTACCACCGCATCCATGCCGATTGTAAGCATCTTTGATGCTTCGAATGTGACCCAAACCACCGCAACGCTCAATGGTACGGTCACGGCAACAGGCGGCTATACGGTCACTGTCGAAGGATTTAACTATGGCGTTGATATGGGATATGGCTCGACCGCATCTTCGACCGGGAGCTACACAGTTGGTCCGTTTAGCCAGCATATTACCGGCTTGACCTGCGGCACCACCTACCATTTTGAGGGTGCTGCGACGAACAGTTCTGGCACTGCTGTCTCGGGTGATGGGACGTTTACGACCGCTATCTGTGCAAACGCACCAACAGTGACCACCTCGTCGGTTACCTCGTTTACTGCAACAACCGCTACGTTTGATGGGCAGATTACCGTCACAGGGGGTGATGATGCGACACAGTCCGGCTTTGTGTATGGGACCACGGCAGCGCTCGTGTCCAATGCGGCAACTACGACACTTGGTGCGCAGGTCGGCACAGCGTCTTTCACACAAGATGTCTCTGGTTTGACACCAGCAACAACCTACTATGTCAAAGCGTATGCAGAAAATGCAGGCGGGACAGGGTACGGCTCGGTCACCTCGTTTGTGACTGCGTCTGCGCCTCCAACAGTGAACACCCTTAGTGCATCGGCGATTACGGGCACAACCACGGTGCTCAACGGCTCGGTGTTGTCGATTAATGGATCAACCGTTACGTCCGAGGGGTTTGCCTACGGGACAACAACCGAGTACACCATGACCTCATCGGTAACGGGCTCCTTTGGGGCTGGCGCGTTCCATCAAGATCTTGTTGGTTTGGAGTGCGCGACGCTCTACCACTTTGCAGCGACGGCAAGCAATGCGATTGGCACCAGTACCGGAGCTGATCAGACCTTTACTACGGGCGCGTGCCCAGTAGTGCCGATTATTACCAACGTGGTGGCTGACCAAGTCCAAAACACTTATGCACGTATCACGTGGACGACCGCTAACGCGCTTTCGAGCTCGGTGGTTAACTATGGTACTGATACCACTTATGCAAGTACTACCTCGTCTAATGTGTACACCAATACGCACCAGATGTATCTGACCGGGCTTACGCCAAATACACCATACTACTTCAAAGTATCTTCTGCGGACTCGTATGGTGAGACGGGGACTGATGACAACAATGGTGCAGGGTATACATTTACCACCGCGACCGGGCCAGCGATTGCTGGAGTGACGGCCACTCCGGTGGGGTATGATGGCGCGACTATTACCTGGAATACCGATACACTGTCCGATTCGTACGTTTTTTATGGCACCACAGCGACCGACACATCGTCCTACCTGACGGCAGGATCGGCCGAAGCAACAACGACACACTCGGTCTCGTTGAGCGGCCTCACCGCGTCGACCTTGTACTACTTCTACGTGACGTCAAAAGACGCTGATGGGAACACGTCGACAGACAACAACGCGGGGCGAGAGTACACGCTGACAACGGGCGATGATTTGACGCCACCGAACATCTTTAACATTACCGAGCCGTTGGTCGACTCGCACAACATTGTGGTCTATTGGCAGACCAACAAGCCCGCCGACACGCAGATTGAGTACGGCACTATCGCATCAACCACCGATGGCTCCTACACTGGCCTGACTACGCTCGACTCTACATTGGTGACAGCACATGTGGCGACCATATCGGGGCTTGCTCCGGGTACCGAGTACTACTTCCGTATCATAGCGACCGATGCGGCCGGGGTGCGCGGTGTCTCTGACGAACAGATGGTACAGACGGCAGCAAGCGAGGTGATTGTGATATCTCCGTCCTCGGGCTCGTACAGCAACAATGCTGCTACGGCGGCCAAGACCACACCACCAACAATCAATGATATAACCATTGATCCTATCAACACCTTTGATGCGACAGTTAACCTCAAGGTGAGCGCGCCAGTGCGTACGATTATCGATTACGGGCCCGTCGCGTCGAGTACTGATGCGACCAGTACGCCGCTGTACACCGCGGGTAGCTCAGCGCTCTCGGCATCAACAAACACCTCAATTAAACTGGGCAACTTGTTGCCGGGGACTGCGTATCATTTTATCGCCACAGTGATTGACGCGTATGGCAACACAACGCAGAGTGATGAGAAAACATTTACGACAAAATTCTCAAGCGAAGATCTGGGTAATATGTCGCTGCTCAAAGCGCAGGATATACAGAGCAAGATCGAGGATATTATCCAGTCGGCCCTGCCGTCGATCAACCCGCCCTTTATGACTGACCCGGTGGTCAGCAGTACGACCGAGGACTCGGCAGTGGTGTCGTGGGCAACGAATGTTAAAGCATACACGGTGCTCGACTATGGTGACGACGCATCCTTTGTGGCTGCGGCAAGCTCCACCGCATACGCCTCGGAGGCATCTGATTTGCAGACCGCGACCACAACGCACAGTATTACGCTAACCAACTTGAAGTCGGGTACGAAGTATCACTTTAGTACGCATGCATTTATCTTCCCGCAGGTGGTGAGCAAGAGTCCGGACCACACCTTCTCGACCAAGTCGGGCCCGATTACGCCACAAGTGCTCGACGTCAAAACCGACTCATTCCGTATTATCTGGACCACAGGATCTAAGACCTCATCGAGCATCGACTTTACCGACCGCTCAACCGGAACCTCGCAGACCCTTAAAGACGGCACCTTGGTGACGGCACACGATGTTACGGCAACAAACCTGATCTCTGGCCACACGTATGATGTAAAAGTGTACGGCTATGATGTGGACGGTAACTTGGTCACGATGATTGGGACGGTGCCGGTGACGACGGGCGTCGACAAGACCCCGCCGGTGGTGGCGAGCTTGCATATCGACAGCAGTTTGATACCAGGTCGCACGGACATTGTGCAGTCGATTGTCTCCTGGAAGACCAACAAACCGGCGACTTCTGCGGTATACTATGAGGAGGGGAGCGGTTCTGCGACACAAGCGCTCAAGAATAAGATAGAGAATGATACTGGCTTTGTAGAGGACCACGTGGTGTTGGTCCCGAACCTCAAGCCCGCAACCATCTATCGTATCCAAGTGTCCTCGACCGACCAGGCCGGGAACGTAGAGACCTTGCCGATTCGCACGATCGTCACCCCGCAGCAGAGCGAGTCCATTGTTGATATCATCTTCAAGAACTTCTCAAGTACGTTTAACTTTATCCATTAACTGGTAGTGCTATGGTAGTGACTGCAACGCAAACACAGGTGCACACAAAAAGGGTGCTCATGGTCGACGACGATGAGATGATGCGGATACTCTTTCGCGATACGTTTTGGATCCACAGCGGGCCGCAGCATATGATTGAAGTGGCGACTGTGCGCACGATTGAACAGGCGCGCGAGTATCTGGCAGAGGAAGAGGAAGTGCCAAATGTGATATTTCTCGGGCTGTTTCTCCTGACACCAGGGATTGGCGGCGCGCTGGTGCGCGAACCACTGCCGAGTTTGGAGTTTATCAAAGACCTGCGTTCCCGACAGGAGTATGCACACGTGCGGATTATTGTATACTCTAAGTACGACGAGCCGGAGTTCAAACAAAAGGCGAAAGAGGCGGGTGCAGACCATTACCTCGTCAAGGGAGAACTTACGCCAAAAGAAATTGTCGACTTCGTCGAGCAGTTATGACCGCAATCATCAAGCTGGAGCACGTCGAGCAGTGGTACGACAAGGGTAAGGAGAACGAGTACCATGCGCTGCGTGATATAAACATCGAAATCGAGCAAGGCGATTATGTCGCTTTCTTTGGGCCGTCTGGCTGTGGCAAGACGACGCTTTTGTATGCAACCTCTGGTATTGACCGTGTCACGAGCGGCAAGGTGCTGATTAAAGATCGTGACATCACGGCTTTTACCAACCAAGAGTTGGCGATTTACCGCCAGACGGGTATCGGCATTATCTTCCAACAATTTAACCTGGTGCCGTCGCTGTCGGTGCTCGACAATGTGGCACTCCCGATGGCATTTGTGGGTATTAATCGTGCAAAGGCGCTTGAGGAGGCGCAGCGACTGCTCAAACGTCTCAACCTCGACCAGTATGCACAGCGGTTCCCACAGGAGTTGTCGGGAGGGCAGCAGCAACGTGTGGGTATTGCGCGGTCGCTGGCAAACAACCCACCCATCATTATCGCCGACGAGCCGCTGGGTAACCTCGACTCGGTCAACGCACAAAACGCGCTCAAAATTTTACGAGAGCTCAACGAGCAAGATGGTCGCACCATTATCATGGTGACCCACGAGGCATGGAGCTTGCGCGACGCGCGAACCATTTTCCATATGAAAGACGGAGTGATTGTCTCGGTTGAGCATCGCACACCTGACCCGAACGCTGGTGCAAACAAAATCGAAACCACCGGCGGCCAGACAGACGAAGAAAAATTGAAGGAGCAGCTCGCCAAAGAGGCGCGTACCAAAGAGGCGCGTGCGATGATGGTGCGTATCTTGTCAAACTTTTTTATGCGCGGACAGAATGTTGGCGAGATGCAGCGATTTGAAGATATTTTGGCACAGCGATTTACCTCGGTGATTGATACGCTGCGCTTTCAAGAACTGCTCGGCACCAGTTTTGAGGAGGGAGGCGCCGGGATGTGGAAGAATAAAGCAGAGCGCATCGCCGCGTATATCGAAGATATCATCAACAAGCAAAAAGATCTGGATGCCACGATTGCACTTATTAACGAAAACCCCGAGCTGCCGATCCAAGATGAGATCCGACAACTGCGCACGTGGATTACACAGGACTACATTGGCCACATATCACCATTTAAAGCGGAGCTGCTTGATGCGCTGATTTCTGACCGTATCCACCGATTTGTGGATGCAAAGCAGTTTCTCGAGGTCCTGCATATGCCGGTCAAGGAGTTTGGCGCTGGGTTCCCGCTCAATAGTGCGCAACAGATGGCCGAGCGTATGGAGGTGATTGTGGATGGTGTGGGGGAATACGAGCCCAAGCGCTAAAACATCTGGTAAACTAGATGCATGGCCGATGGACACAAGCTGCTGTGGCGTGAGATGTTTCGGCTTTCGCTGCGTAACTTCCGCGTGAAGCCAGTCCGTGCGATTCTGACTATCCTTGGTATGTCGGTGGGTTTTGGCGTGGTCTTGTTTTTGGTGTCGCTCGGCTACGGTTTGCAGTATATCCTCATCGGCAACCTGGTGACCACCCAGGACTCGTTGGTGACGATGCAGGCGACCTACCCGAGCGAGTCCAACCTCACGTTTTCTGAAAAAGATATTACTGACCTGCGTACGGTGCCTCATGTTGCCGAGGTAGTGCCCGTTGCCGCATTTTCTGGCGAGGTGACCAAGGAGGGGACCAACAACCCAGCGTTGGTCGCGATGCAGTTGGTTGACCCAGCGTACTTCCGTCTGACGGGAGGCGCCCCGACTGTGGGGTCGGTATACAGCACCACGACGCAACCAGGTGTTGTGGTAACCAGCCAAACACTGGCCGTGATGGGGTTGCCCACTAGCACCAGCGCGCTCAATATACCAGTGAATATTAGCGTCGATTACGAAGACAACCTGCATGGGACAACAACCATCACGTCGTCCAAAAGCGCACTGCCAATTGTGGGGATTATCGAGGATGATACCCAAGCGCCGCTGGTTGATTTGCCGCCACAAGTAGTGCAAATACCTCCACCTTTTTATCAAACAACACTGGTCAAAGCAGACAGTGTGGACACGGTCGAGAGTATCCGCAACGCGCTCACGACACGCGGACTCATTGTGTCGGCACGCATCGACCTAGTGAATCAAGCACGACAAATCACCAACATCATCACGATTGTGCTCGGTGTGTTTGGTATCACGGCGCTCATTGTGTCGGCGATTGGTATGTTTAACACGATGATCGTCTCCTTTATGGAGCGCACCTACGAAGTGGGTGTGCTCAAGTCGCTTGGCGCAACCGACACCGATGTGCGCAACTTGTTCTTGCTGGAGTCGGCAATCATGGGGTCGCTCGGAGGACTCAGCGGTATTGTGCTGGGCTTTGCTGCGTCGCAGGGCATCAACTTTGGTCTCAACATATTTGCAACACACATGGGCGGCAAAGGGTTCACATTGTTTATCACGCCGCTGTGGTTTGCAGGCCTGACGGTTGGATTGTCGATTATGATCGGTCTGGCGTCAGGCGCATGGCCTGCGCTCCGCGCATCAAAACTCTCGGCAAAAGAAGCGTTCTTGCAACGCTAGTGTGTTGCTGTGGCGAGTAGATGTGTAATCAACTCGGCGGTCTCTTCTTTGTTGGCAACTTGGTAGGTGGGCACGCCGGTCTCGATTACCACCGCGTCGTTGCCGCCCTCCCACAGCGCATCGCCCACATAGAGCATGTCGGCAATTGGGATGTTCGAGATGTTGGCCAGTTCGCGGACACCAAACGCTTTGCTGATACCTTTTCGGGTGATGTCGATGGTGGTGATACCACCTGCTTTTACTTCAAAATCGGGCAAGAGTGGCACCAATAGCTCGCGCAGTTTGAGGCGCAGCGGATTATTTTTCTCGCGCCACGCCTTTTTTTCGGGCACCGGCGCTTGCTGCCCGAGTGGGGAGAAAGAGAATTGCGCGACGCGGTCCTCGATCTGTTCGCCCCAAAGTTGTGGTGGTGGAGTATCCAGGCCAACCTCTTTGAGCGCAATCGCAAATGCAGCACGGATTTTTTGACGCTCCTCTTCGGTAAACGAGTGGTCGTACTGCAGGTGCCACGCGCTGTCTCGGTAGACATAGCACTGCCCCGCGCCAGAGGGGAATAGGTAGAGGCGCCCCAGGTTGGTGTGGTCGGGCAGTCGAGAAACGACTTGTTTGGTAAACTGCTCCCATTTGCCGCCCGACATAATTGCAACGGGTATCTGGGCAAGGAGCTGTGACACCAGCGCCGCCATCTCGGGCGTGAGCGGCTGCTTGCTTTCGGCAAGCGTGTCGTCGAGGTCGAAGGCAATCAGACGTGGTCGCGCAGGAAAGGTGGGTGTCATAGGTGGGTTAGATACGCTCGGGGAGTAACATGCTCATCACTTTGCTGAGCGGCACTTTAGCAACGCCGATGCAGGTGTCGGCTGCGCCGTAGTAGAGGTAGATGGTGCCGCCGCGCTCGATCGCGCCACAGGTAAAGACCACGTTTTTGACCTGGCCGTCGTGCTCGTACTCCTCGCGGGGCTCAAAGATGGGGTCGACGGTGCGCGAGATCAGCATCGTTGGATTTTCTAAATCAAACAGTGCCGCGCCAAGCCGATAGGTGCTGGTTTTTGAAACGCCGTGGTAGATGAGCAACCAACCAGCGTCGGTCTTGATGGGAGGCCCACCGATACCCACTTTTTGGCTGTCCCAAAACCCTGGCCGTGGCTCGAGGAGCTCGATGCAGCGGGAGATACGGCTCTTGGTAAAGTCGAGCGAGTCGAGCAGGTCGGCGCAAATCTGCGGGCTGATGCGATGCAGAATGAGATACTGTCCGCCAACTTTTTCAGGGAAGAGGCAGGTGTCTTTGTCGTCGTGGTCGTCGGGGGTGACGAGTACTGGCTTTTGCCATCCCTTCCATCGCTTGGCAGTAAAGTCCTTGACCGAGATTGAGGTGAGCGCGGCGCGCGGCGCGTGCGTGCCGTCGTAGGCGGTGTATGCCATGTAGATGGTGTTGCCGATGCGCGTGAGTCGCGGATCCTCGCAGCCAGAGTTGCCGTCGGATGCTCCTCGTTTTTGCTCAAACTCCTCGCGCGGCACGTATGCCGGCTCGGTGTCACGCTCGCTGATGCGGATACCATCCTTACTTGCGGCGTAGCCAAGTACCGAGGTGTTGTCCTGTGACATGGCGCGGTAGAGCAGGTGGATGGTGCCGTCGATGTCGATCGCGCCGGGGTTAAACACTGCACGGCTTTCCCATGCGTGCTCGGGTAGTGGGCGCAGAATCGGGTTGCCTTTTGCACGCTCCACCAAAGCGCTGCGCCGCGCGGGAATCATCGAGGCCAACAGGTCGGGCAAATGGAAGGATGCTTTTGCACACACGGTGTCGGCCGCGCCGTAGTAGAGGTCGACGCGATTTTTAGTGACAAGTGCACCGGAGGGGAAGACCACGTTGGGCACAATGCCATAGCGCTCGTAGATCTCCTCGGGTGCCAGCATGGGGCCGTGGGTCTTGGCGGTGATGGTGGTCGGGTCCTCGAGGTCGAGCAGCAATGCCTCGATACCCACCACGCGATGCTCCTCGCCTGCGTAGTAGTTTTGAAAGTACGAGTAGATGAGCAGCCAACCGTCCTTGGTCTTGATGGGCGCGGCACCCACCTCGACATGGTCTTGGTCACTGCGCAGCGGGTTGATGATGTGCTGCTCGAGGTTGTCGTGCCAGTGTTGCCAAAAGCCCAAGTCCCATAGGTCCTCAAGTTTGTCGCACTGGGCGACCGCGATGCGCGCGGGCTTGGGGGGGAGGTCGGTGTCGATGGTGAGGATGACGGTAATTTTGCCGTTGATGCGCTCGGGGAAGAGCGCCATCGCTTTTGCATTAAACGGGGTTACGAGATGGCGCTCGGTGACGTGCTCGAGATCTTTTGACAGGGCGACCGCAACTTTGATATTGCCTGGGCCAAACGGGACACCACCAAGCGCGGTGTAAAAAATGACATACTGCCCCTCGAAGTAACTCACGCGCGGATCCTCGCAGCCGTACTTGTCCCACTCCTCCTCGGGGGTGATAAATTGTCGTCGATCGCGAAAGTGCTCGCCGTCGGTCGAGTAGGCGCGGCCGATGGTCGAGAGCCCGCCGGGCACCATCAGCGCATCCGGCGCGCCAAGCGCGCGGTAGAGAAGATAGATCTTCTCTCCATGTTTGACCGGACATCCGTTGAACGTGCCGCGCGCCTCCCATTGTTTGCCAGCGCTGGGCGCAACGAGCGGGTTGTTGGGTGATCGTTTGATGATGTACATACGGTGTGTATGAGGGTTATTTGTTGACGAGTAAGGATATGGTTGGTTGCTGGTGGGTCTTCAGTGCCTCGAGGAACTCATGCAAGTTGGTCCGTACGACCGCGATATATTTGTCTCCGCCGCCGTAGTAGATAAGCAAATCGTCGTCGATCACAATTGCTCCGGTGGCGTAGATGATGCCGGGCTTCCAATCGTTTTCGTACCACTCGTTTGGCTCGAGGATTGGCCGCGCTGCACGCAACAGCACTTTGGTTGGGTCGGCAAGATCAAGCAGCATGACCCCGAGCTTGTAGCGGTCGGGGTCGTCTTTGTCCATCGCGTGGTAGAACAGGAGCCAGCCATATTTTGTCTTGACTGGCGGTGTGGCGGCGCTGCGGGTTCGATGATGCCACGCCACAATGTGATCGGGGAGCTTGTGCGGGTCGAGCGCCTCGTCGGCGCCGGGAGTTTGTGTCATGTCTAACGTGTCGAGGTAAGCAATGTGGACACGCGTTGGGTCGCCCTTGTCGAGGTTGTAGAAGAGCGCAAACTTGCCGTTGATCTTCTCGGGGAAGAGCACCCAGTTTTTTTGGCGGTTGTCTCGGCACAGGTAGGTGCTTTTATCCCAATTCCATCGCCGGTTCAGCAGGTCGTCTGTGGTGATGCTGGTATACGCAACGCGCATCGAGTCCCAACCGTTAAACATGTTGAAGGTGAGGTAGATGCGGCCGTCGATGACCACACCGCGCGGGTCCTCACATCCGCCCCAGCCGCCACCGGACTCGTTGTTGACGGTGTCGTAGGTGAGACGCGCAGGCGAGGTGTTTGGATAGTGCGACCGCGCTTTGGCGACGCTCTCGTGCTCAAACACGGGGTAGGGTAGTCGCTCAAAGTGGATACCGTCGGTGCTCCACGCGTAGCCCAGGCGAGACATGCCGTCCTCGCCCATGGCGCGATAAAAAAGATGCACTCGGCCGCCCGCATACACCGCCGCTGGGTTGAGCACCGCCTTGGACTCCCACCAGTGGGTTGGGTCGGGGCTCAGCACTGGGTTCTCTGCAAAACGCTCGAGGAGTTTTTGGAGATCCTGCTGCTGCTCGGCAAGCGTCTCGCCTGGACGTGGCTTGCGCAGGAAAAACGACAGGACTGCCAAAAGCGCAATACTAAAAAAGAGTGTGGTCATACTCGTCCGTAGCGGTCATCAAGCCGAGTAATGTCGCTCTCATCAAAGGCGCCAAAGGCGATCTCAAGTATCTGCATGGTGTCGATGCCACCTTGTGCGCGATGCGTGGTGCCTTGTGGAATGTAAAATGAGTCACCTACATGTGCTTCGCGTGTAGTGTCCCCAACGGTAATACTGCCGCTTCCTGCGAGAACGCGCCAAAATTCATCACGATGTGCATGGGTCTGTAAACTAAACGCCTCACCTGCGTGTACGGTGAGTATTTTTACCGTTGTTTGCTCGTTGAGGGTGAACTGCTCAAAGCCACCCCACGGGCGCGTGGTGTCGGTGGTGTAGTGTGGTAGGTGAGAGAGCGCGTCCATTGCATCTAGTATACGCCTACTTTCGCTCCGTCAATAGTATAGAGAGGTGGAAAACTGGCTGTACAAAAGGGCGGTTGACGAGTCAAACTGGCAAATCTGTGGTAAGGTGGTGAGAATGGCAAAGCAGGATACGATTGTGCGGTTTGAGGAGGTCTCATTTGCGCATGGGCCCAAAAAACCAATCCTCATTGAAGTGGATTGCAACTTGCGTCGCGGCAGCAAGGTCGCGCTCATGGGGCAAAACGGCGCTGGCAAGACCAGCTTATTTGGCTTGCTGATGGGCACCTACCGACCCGACGCCGGGCAGATACATCTGGACCGAGGCACCTCAATCGCTATTGCGCGGCAGGTGATCCCGCGCGAGGACATGGGGCTGTCGGTGCGCGACTTCTTTCAAAAAATGTTCTCAAAGAAGGTGTATGACATCGACCCGCGCATCGACCGCGTGCTCGAGGCGGTCAACTTGGTGGTGCCCGACCACGACAAACTGGTCGGCGCATTTTCAGGTGGCCAACAGGCGCGGCTCCTCCTCGCCTCGGCGCTAATCCAAGACCCCGACCTCCTGCTGCTTGACGAGCCGACCAACAACCTCGACCACGCCGGCATCGAGCATCTCACCAAATTTCTGGTCGACTATAAAAAGACGTGCGTTGTCATCTCGCACGACGCGGCGTTTCTCAACGCGTTTACCCAAGGTGTGCTCTATCTCGATGTGCACACGCACAAGATCGAGCAGTATGTCGGCAACTATCTCGACGTGGTCGAGCAGATCACCGCGCGGATCGAGAAAGAAAACCGCGCCAACGCGCTCTTGGCGAAGCAGATCCAGGACAACAAAGACAAGGCAAACTTTTTTGCCAACAAGGGCGGGCAGATGCGTATGGTCGCCAAGCGCATGCGCGAAAAGGCCGAGGAGTTGGAGGAGGAGAAAGTGGATGTGCGAAAGGAGGATAAAACCATTCGGCCGTTTACTATCCAGTCGCAGCCGGAGCTCATTGGCGAGATTGTCGGCATCACCTCGTTTACGACGATTAAAAATCATCCCTCGACTCCTCTCGGGACAGGCAAGCCGACCAAACGAAAGGCAGAGATTTCGCTCAAGAAAAATAATCACCTGCAGTTGGTGGGGCCAAACGGCATCGGCAAGACGACGCTCCTCGAGTCGCTCGCCAATGGTACCGCCGACGCGGTGATCGCGCCTGGCGTGCGCGTGGGCTACTATCGCCAAGATTTCTCCAACCTCGATTTTGATAAAACGGTGCACGAGGAGTTGGCCGCAGTGATGGAAAAGATGATCGAGGAAAACTTGCGGACCGTCGCGGCAGGGTTTTTGCTCACGGGGGAGTTGATCCACACCAAAATTGGCCATTTGTCGGAGGGGCAAAAAGGGTTGGTGGCGTTTGCGCGGTTGGTACTGTTGAAACCAGGCCTTTTGATCCTCGACGAGCCGACCAACCATATCAACTTCCGCCATATCCCGATCATCGCCGAGGCGCTCAACAAATATGACGGCGCGATGATACTGGTCAGCCACGTGCCCGACTTTGTCGAAAAAATCCGTATCGACGAAGTGCTCGACTTGGCGAAGTAATCTTTGTTGATGTTTCAGGCCTTTTGACACGTTGGCTATAACGGTGTTTACTTTGCGCGGATTGCCAAAATGGCATATTCGATACACAAAAGGGTGTAACGATGGTAGTAAACGAGATGCGGGTCAACATGACCCATGGCGAAGTTGAGGTGCGTGTCCATCATGGTGTCGTCTACATAAAATTGCTGGGCAACGCGCGCAATTGCTTCACTCCGAGCACGCTTGCTGACTTGCGAGAGATGCTCGAACTGGTTACATCGATGCTCGATGGGGGCGATACTCTCACCCACTTCGTGTGGGTGTTTTCGGAGAATTTTAACGGCGGTGATCTGAAATTGTTTGCGCAGCTTGCAGAACTGAACGACTTCGAAACCCTTTGTGCCTACGGAAAGAACTGCGTTCAGCAGCAATTGGTCTTGTTCAATGGGTTTGCTGGCCGGCTCATCACTGTCGCGGTTGTCGACGCCACCTTGATGGGCGGCGCGGCCGAGGCGGCGCTTGCCTGTCAATATGTTCTTGTAACGAAAAGCGCGAAGATGCGCGTACCCGAGTCGATGTTTGGATTCTTCCCCGGTATGGGGTGGCACGTCTTTCTACTCCAGCGGAGAGTGTCTCTGCCTGTTGTCGAGTGGGCAATCTGCGAACGGCCGCTACTGGATGCTCAGATGCTGTACCACCTTGGTATCGCTGACATGGTCATCGAAGATCTGAGCGAGAGTGAAAGTGCGGTGCGAGCTATATGCGCGGTCAAGACGTATGGCGGTACCCTGGCACTGCCTGATGGTCGTGATGTACGGTTTCCAACGGCGCTCAATTCGAGCACGAGCACGGCATTGTCGCTCGTTCGTCAGACCCTTGCATGTGCACTGTCCACGGAGAGCGCTTTGCTGGCGGTGGTAAGAATTTGGGCAGATACCGCGGCAAGACTAGACGCAAAATATGTGCGGAGAATGTGCGCGGTTGTCCACGCACAACGCCGCCAGCGTGCGGCCTCAACCAACGAGGAGGTGGTTGCGTAGATTTAAATTCGGTAAAAAATAGGCGGCGGAGGATTAGTCATCCTCCGCCGTTTCCTCATTGTCCTCCTCGCCAAATTGTCGCCGCGCTCTTGCTGCAGAATCTGCTGCTCGCCGATCATTCAGCATTGAGTGAGCAGGGCATAAAACAGTAGCGGCGCCCCGCGGAGTCGGGGTTGCTGCCCGCGCTCCTCTTGTCCTTCTTAGTCCGGTTTTTTGGGGCGACGAATTGTCAGCGTAACCCATAAAACAACTCCATTGTCGGTTGCCTGACCATATCTTCACACAAAGCACATTTTTGTCAACCTGCTACACAAACAGCGCGTCAACGGCTGCTTTGACAACGGCACCATCGGCCTTGCCTTTGAGATCTTTCATCAACGCGCCAATGAGTTGGTTTACTTTTGTTTTGTCTGTAATACCAAGCTCGGCGGCTTTTGCTTTGACGACAGCGGTCACTGCGTCGGCAGACATAAGGGGAGGGAGGAGGGTCTCGAGGATTGCCAGCTCTTCCTGCTCCTTGGTTGCCAAGTCGGGGCGGCCGCCTTTTTCGAACTGCTCGATCGAGTCCTTGCGCTGCTTTGCGGCGCGGCGGATGAGCCCGGCCAAATCGTCCTCACTGATTTCGTCAGTTGGCTTTTTGCCCTTCGCGACCAGCTCGTTGGTGGCTGCCGAGAGCAACCCACGCAGCACCGACAATTTTAATTCTGCTCGGTCACGCATCGCCTGCTTGATCTGCTCGCGGAGTTCGGTGTGTGTCATATAAGGAAAGAATACCAAGACATGTGGCGCGTGTCGACTGCGTATCGCGCGTGTATTGCAAAAATCAACATCTCGGATACTATGGCGACGGAGGTACTGAATGCGCAGATCATCAGTCAACAACCAAGGGTGTGCGTAATGAATGCTTGACGGTAGGGATATTCCGTCTGTCCACTAAAGGACAGAACGTCACACATGTGACGCCTTAACCCCTCGGGGAGAGGAGAGAGTAAATACCTAATAATACCTTCGGGTCAAGTCAAGCCAGGCCTATTGGCATATCCGGTCAAGACCGGCTGTATCTGTGGGGTAATTGCTCACAGTGTGGACATGTGCCAATCCTTTTTCGAACAACGGGATCTTGCGAAGAGCAAGGTGTCAAAGATTGTCGAAAAAGGCAACGGGGTCAGTACGCCACCGAGCGTACGACCCCGTTTTTAATTTTTTGTATGAAACAGGTAAGGGCTCGCCATAGTAAAACGGCGAGCCCTAATTTACGCACGATGTATCCTCCCGCGGCATATCGCCGCAATGTGCTGTCCTGCTGGGTCGACATGAGCTCCTGCGTGCACGCAAATGTGGCGGACATCTTTGCCGCTTAGTTTGCCAACAAATCGAAATGAGCCAATAGTGTAGTCGCGTGGACGAACGCCGACTTTGGCAAGTGCAGCGACGGCTGGTTGTAGAATAGGTGGTACCAACCGATTGTCGCCCGTGGCGGCGCGTGCAACTGGCGAGAGGGTGCAGTTGCCAATCTTTTCGTACTCTGCGGCAATTAGATGCAACGCATCGTTGCGGGTTGCCACTCGCAGATACGTGGCGTTTGGTGGAGAGAGTGGTTGTCTTCCACGACCTCCCACGACTTTTTTGACTGTTTTTTGATACGCCCCACTCCTGCGCACTGCCCCGGATGCCATTGCTGTTACTCCTCTAACTGTGCGGCTATGTGGTAGAACGGGTCGGACAGAAGCTTTTTAACTTCTCGTCGCAGCTCCGGTGTCGTGTCTGCAAGACGACAGATACCGCACCCCCTGTTTCGCGGATTATCTGAAAGAACAACCGTTGCGGTTATACCCATTTCACGAAGTGCTGCCATTAGTGGATTCCGTATGTATGCAGGCGCAAAGGAGAATCGTATGTACACGACTTCTCGAGACATGCTCAATCCTCTCGTTGCTCAGTGTTAAGGTTTCTAGCCCTTTTATACCGCAGAATACTCAGATGTGAAAGGTGCGGCAGGTGTTGGTATGCTACTATATATTGTATGGAAATACTCATCGGCGTGTTGGTGCTGCTTGTGCTGGGGAACTTGGTTTTTTTGTTTTTGCTGTGGCAAAAGTCATCCCAACCGCCGGCGCCGGCCGAGCAAGACACGCAGGGCTTGGTGCTGCTCCAACAGCAGTTGCAGGATTTGACCCGCGCGATGGAAAACAAGCTTGGCGAGGGGACATCGCGCATGTTTGACTCGATGAAGACGCAGTTTGACCAATCGCAAAAGTTGATGAGCAACATCACCGACCGCGTCTCGGCGCAGCTGATCGAAGTCGCCAAAGGAGTGACCCAGACGCAGGAGTCGACCAAGCAGGTCTTTACCATCGCCGAGCAGCTCAACAATTTGGAGAAGGTGCTCAAGAACCAAAAACAGCGCGGCAACTTGGGCGAAGCGTCGCTCGAGTTGGTGATGGGCAATATCCTCCCGCCGACGGCCTACAAGATGCAGTACGAGTTCCCCGGTGGCGACACGGTCGACGCAGTTATCTTTACCAAGGAGGGGGTAATCCCGGTTGACGCCAAGTTCCCACTCGAGAATTATACGCGGCTCCATGATGAGAAAGACGACATCCGCCGCGCCGAGTTCGAAGAGGCGTTTAAAAAAGATTTAAAGAAGCGCATCGACGAGACGAGCAAGTATGTCCGGCCTAAGGACGGCACGCTGCCGTTTGCGTTTATGTACATCCCAGCCGAGGGTATCTACTACGACCTGCTCAATGACGGTGTTGGGGCAATCAACACGCGCAACCTGCTCGACTATGCGCAGAATGATAAAAAGGTAATCATCGTCTCGCCGACAACCTTTGCTGCATACCTACAGTCGGTGCTCTACGGATTCAAAGCGTTTAAGATCGAGGAGCAGGCAAAGGATATCGCGAAGAATGTCGAGCAGCTCGGGCGGCATATCAACGCCTACCAAGAGTTTTATAAAAAGTTGGGTACCTCGCTTTCGACGACGGTCAACCACTACAACGCGGGTACCAAAGAGTTGGGGAAGATTGAAAAAGATGTGCTGCGCATCGACGCCTCGACCGACATCAACATCGACATCGCGGTGCTCGACAAGCCGCTCTTGGAGGGGAAGGAGTAGTATAGAAACAGTTCGCCGGGGTCCTCCTTGTGAGAGAAACCCCGGCGCGGGTCGGCAGCACGGGTCACACGTAATCCTTTCTTTGGAGAGTTCCGTGAAGGAACTCTGCTAGGGCTACGACGCAGAGAAGTGCAAAAACAAGCACAAACTCTGCCACGCTGTCTAGTCCGTCGTCTTCGTTCATTCTCGTCTCCTTCAGGAAAAAAGAAGCATCGCTCCCCCGACCCAAAGGCCGAAGGACAGAATAAGAATAATCCGGGTTCCAATGAACCACGGCAGTTTATTTTGATGAGTATTCATCATCCAGTCCTCCAACAGCCCGACCACCGGGCTTCCTGCCACTAGTATTGCACATATTGTCCCAATACGCTATAGTGTCCGGGTCATGGCAACCAAGACCACAACCAACGAGGCAACAAAGGAATTTGCCGTTATCCAGACGGGCGGGAAGCAGTATCTCGTCTCGGAGGGCGACTCGGTCAAGATCGAGAAGCTCCTGCCAGCTGCTAAGGCGGCTGGCGAGGGCTACAAGGTCGGCGACGCAATCGTCTTTGAGGATGTGCTCTTGGTTGACGACGGCTCCAACACGACCATCGGCGCACCGTTTATCAAGGGCGCCAAGGTGTCGGCAACGATCGAGAAGATCAGCCGCGCCAAGAAGGTGGTGGTCATCAAATACAAAGCCAAGTCAAACTATTTTAAGAAGCGTGGCCATCGCCAGCCCTTCTTCCAGGTCAAAATCGACAAGCTCGCGTAACAGGCAACAAAAAAGCCCTTAATTTCTAGATGAAAGCGCGCTCGCAATAGTGTCCGGGTCGGCGTACTCGAGCTCGCTGCCGGTCGAGAGGCCGCGGCCAAGGGAGGAGAGTTTGAAGGAGAGTCCCGCGGCGATGGGGAAGATTTTCTCTTGCAGGATTTGTCGCGTGTGGTCGCCCTCGGTGGTCGCCGAGAGTCCCAAAATCACTTCGGTAAGCGATACGGAGGTCCGTCCTCCGTACGGGGAACTGGCGTCGGATTCGAGTCGCGCGAGGAGCTCAATCAGGCGGATGTGTTTTTCGGGCTCATCGGCGGCAAGGGGGATCGTGCCGCCCAGGACAAAGTAGAGTCCTTTAAATCCACTGCGCTCGACACTTTCGATATCCGCATCTTTCTCTACAATAAAAAGTATACCGGCGTCGCGCGACGTGCTGCTGCAGATGGAGCATTTCTTATCAGCGCCCGCGCTCCTGCTGTCTTTGGCAAACCAGCGGTAGCATCTGCCGCACTGGCTCGTCTGCGAAGCAAGCAGGCGGATATGCTCGGCGAGCTCGTTGCGATATCCTGCGCGCTCGACCAAGAGAAACTGCACAAACCGGCGCGCCTGCCGCGGCCCGATGCCCGGGAATCGCTCGAAGAGTTGCGTGAGTTGGTCAATGGGGTTCATTTAAAAATCCTGGCCGCCGTAGTCGCCTTTCTCAAGTGTGACAAACGTGGTGCGCTTGTCGTCGAAGAAGAGCTCGACCGAGCCCACCGGGCCGTTGCGGTGTTTCTCGATCATAATCTCGGCGATGCCGGGGCGGTCGGAGGTCTCGTTCATCTTATCATCGCGATGGATAAACATCACCACGTCGGCGTCTTGCTCGATCGACCCCGAGTCGCGCAGGTCGGAGAGTCGCGGCTTGCCTCGGCGCTGCTCGACCGCACGCGACAGCTGCGACAGTGCGAGTACGGGCACATCCAGCTCGCGCGCGAGGTTCTTCAGCGAGCGCGAAATTTCTGTCACTTGCTGCACCAGCGAGTCGGACGCTTTAGCGCCGGTGGGCACCATCAGCTGCAGGTAGTCGACAATGAGGAGCCCCAACCCATGCTCGCGTTTGAGTCGCCGTGCCACCGAGCGCATCTTGAGGATACTCGCGCCCGGCTGGTCGTCGATGAATATCGGTGCCGTGCCGAGCCGGTCATACGCCTCGCGCAGCCGTGCCCAATCCTCCTGGTCGGTGATATGCCCGGTGCGCAAGTTCCACGCGTTGACTTTTGCCTCCGCTGCGACCATGCGGTCGACCAACTGCTGCGAGCTCATTTCAAGAGAGAAGATGCCGACGGTCGTGCCATGCTGCACCGCCGACTGTCGCGCGATGTCGAGCGCAAACGCGGTCTTACCCATCGACGGTCGTGCGGCGAGGATGATGAGGTCGGACTTTTGGAGCCCCGCCAACATGTTGTCGATATCGCGAAAGCCGGTGCGCACGCCGCGCATCTCGTCTTTATGCTCATGCAAATGTTCGAGACGAGTCCATGCCTCGGTCAAGGTCTCGCGCAGTGAGGTAAACTTTGACAGCGTGGGCGAGGAAGTGACTTCGTATATTTTCTTTTCTGCTTTGTCGAGTGTTTCATCAATTTCCTCCGCCTCGTCGTAGCCCAACTCGGCGACATACTCGCCGGCGTCGATGAGTGAGCGCAGCGTAAACTTTTTTTGCACCAGCTCGGCGTAGTGGCGGGCGTTACTGGCGGCGGGCACTTCGCTGGCGAGTTCTGCCAAGTAGGCGATGCCGCCGATGTTCTCGAGCGTCCCCTGGTCGGCCAATTTGGCACGCACACTTTCGATATCAATCGGCTCGCTTTTGCCGAGCAGTGCCATCATGGCGCGGTAGATGATGCGATGCTTTTCGCTATAAAACGCATCGGGCGACAGGACGTCGGTCGACTCGAGCATCCCTTCGGGGCGGATGAGCAGCGCACCCAAGAGTGCGCGCTCGGTCTCGAGTGTTTGCGGCGGGATACGCAGTGACGCATTCTTGCGCGGTGGGGGCGGTGTGTCTCGGCGGCGATCGTTTTTCTTCTCGGGCATACTCACCAGCGTAGCGCGTTTCGCTCTGGTGGGGAAGTTACCAAATCACGCCAACCATTGCCGATTGCGGGGATAACGGGTGGATAAAACAGTGGACAATAAGACGGTATGCTATACTCCCGGGTATATGGACGAGAAGAAACTAGACCAGCGGCTTGACCGAATCGAGAAGCATATTGAGAAACTTTCGGTGTCTATGGATACCCGATTCGAACAAACAGACAAGCGTATCGAAGCGCTCGCAATTTCTATGGATGCACGGTTTGCGCAGGTTGATGCCCGGTTCGAGAAAATAGATCAGCGGTTCGAGCATCTGGACCAACTCATCGACAAACTCGCGACCGCGATGTTTACACAGTTTCAGGAAGTTGGCGAGCGGTTTGATCAGATGGACGAGCGCTTTACGCACGTCGACGAGCAGCTCGAGATTGTTGGTGGGAGAGTTGATGGCGTGTATCGCTGGATGGATATCGAGGTCGAGCAGCGCAAGCAGCTCGAGGACCGTGTCTCCAAGGTTGAAATCGCGGTGGCGATATAGCGCGACCATCTGCGCTTAGGATTATTTTTTAGAAATATGCTGGCCGTCGGCGCTGTCGGTCACCTCGTATCCTTGGCTGGCGAGCTGAGTGCGCAACTCGTCCGAGCGAGCAAAGTTTTTGTCCGTGCGCGCCGCTTGTCGCTCAGCAACAATCGCGCGCACTTCCTCGGGCAAGGTGTCAATCGGCATAAACTCGATTTTGACAACCGGTTGTGTGTCAGCAAGCCCGAGCCCCAGCACCTGGTCGGCGGCGAGCAGTGATGCACGTTTTACCTCGGGCGACACGCTCGCATCTTTGACCAACTCCCATACTCGCGCGATTGCTTTTGGTGTGTCGAGATCATCTGCAATTGCGGCGTAGAAGTCGGCGAGAAAGGCAGCGTCGGGTTCTGCTTTCTGCGTACTGTGTTGCGCATCGCTTGTTGTGGTGTTGCTGTTCGTTGTATCGAGCATGTGTCGCGACAAATTTTTGAGCGCGGTGTTGGCACCGTCGAGTGCATCCCACGTAAAGTTCATCGGCGAGCGATAGTGCCCGGTCAAAAACCAGTACCGCAGTGCGCGCGGCGAGTACCCCTTATCAACAATACTTTGCAAGTAGATGGTGTTGCCAAGCGACTTTGCTATCCGTTTGCCTTCGATATTGATAAACGCGCCGTGCATCCAGTAGCGCACATACTGCCGGCCAGTCGCTGCCTCGGC
This sequence comes from Candidatus Adlerbacteria bacterium, assembly GCA_903819895.1. Classification (GTDB taxonomy): domain Bacteria; phylum Patescibacteriota; class Minisyncoccia; order Phycocordibacterales; family SBAW01; genus GWA1-54-10. Next base: position 4,295 of record CAIJFH010000001.1, on the reverse strand, counting down.
CTGAGCGATTTCATTATTATGATGCACGGGGATATGGTCGATGCCGCCGGTGTGGATGTCGATCTGCTTGCCAAGGAGTTTAAATATCATCGCGGTGCACTCGATATGCCAGCCGGGGAAGCCAACCCCCCAGGGCGACGCCCACTCCTGCTGACGTTGCTCGCCATTCGGCGACAACTTCCACAGGGCAAAGTCGCTGGGATTTTTTTTCTCGACATTTTCCTCCACGCGTGCACCCTCTTTTTGCTCGGCGACATTAATGTTGCCGAGTTTGCCATAGCTCGCAAACTTTGCGGTATCAAAATAGACGCCATCGGCGATGATGTACGCATACCCCTTTTCCTCGAGCGTTTGCACCAGTGCGATTTGCTCGGCGATAAACTCGGTCGCTTTAGGGAGCTGGATGGTGTCGCGGTCGATACCAAGCAGGTCGAGGTCGGTAAAAAATAAATCGGTGATCTCCTGCGCGATCTCCTGCGCCGAGAGGCCGCGTTTTTTGGCACTCTTTTCCATCTTGTCCTCGCCGTCGTCCGCGTCACTCACGAGATGGCCGACGTCGGTGATGTTGATTACTTGTTTGACGTCGTAGCCCCACGTGTCGAGCGCGCGGCGCAGCGTGTTGGCAAAAACGTAGGCACGCAGGTTGCCGATGTGGACACGGTCGTATACCGTCGGCCCGCAGTTGTACATTTTGACGCAGCCGCTCGAGATTGGCGTAAATGTCTCGAGCGTGCCGGACAGTGTGTTGTGGAATCGTAGTGGCGGCAGCGTGTTTTGTTGCGTCGTTTTTGTCGTTGATGGTCGTGCAAACATGTCTTATATCCAGTGTTTATGTCTAAAGAAGAGGAACAAGCTACAGGCGATGACCGCCATCGCGCCGATAATAATCCAAAAATCCCCTGGCATGCCCACAATGGGGAGGTACTTGGTGTTCATCCCAAAGATACTCGAAATGAGCGTGAGCGGAAAGGTGACAAACGCCATAATCGTGAGATTCTTCATTGTTTCGTTTTGCTTGGTCGACAACAGCGAGTTGTTGGTCTCGCGCAGCTCGGCAAGCGAGCCGTACAAATTCTCGAGCGTGCGCTCGATACGCTGGTAGGAGCCGATTAAGATGCGCATATGGTAGGAAAATTCTTGCCCAAAGAGCCGGATGCCCGCGGGCTCGAGCGACGCCAACATCTCGTCGTGCGACACGAGCGATTGTCGAAAGTCGTGGATGATGCGCCCCGTCTGCGACAGGTGCGCCACCATGGTGCGCTCCTCGCCGCTAAAGATATGCTCCTCGATATCACGCAGGCGGCGGCGGATCGTGTCGCACTCGTCACCCAGCGCTTGGTAGACATTGCGCACCATGGCGACAAACAGATGCCCGCCGTGTGCGGTGGCAGCGTTGGTGCCGAGCACCTCCTCGACTGCAAACGCTTTGGCAAATGCGTGCAAGGGGTCGATCTGCTCGTAGCGGACAGTAATCAGAAAATCTTTGCCGATGAGGAAGTCGATCTCTTGTTCGGGGTGCTGGTGCGCGGTGCGCAGCACGGGGAAGTGGAGTATCACAAACAGCAGGTCGCTCCGGCGCTCGACGCGCGGCTTAAACGACGGCAGCAGCAACTCTTCGGCAAGTGCTGGGTCGATGCCAAACTCGTACATCAGCTGGCGGACTTCGGCCGGGGTGGGCGAGACGCAATCAATCCACGTGACGGTGCGCTGCGTGTGACGCGTAATCATTTTTTTAGTATATGGTATACTCGCACTATGACAAAGACACAGTGGAGAGCTTTCGGTGTATTACTTGCGCTCGTGGTCGCGTTTGGAGGTGGGGTGTATGCAGGCACGGTGGAGCGTGCAGATACGGCAGCTGCGGCAGGCGGCACAGTGACGGTCGCGGTGGCAAGTGCGCCGACGCAACCAAGTGATGTCGACATGACCGCGTTTTGGACCGCATACAAATTACTCAATCAAAATTTTGTGCAGACGCATGCGTCGAGCACCTTCCCCACGACACAAAAACAGGTATACGGCGCAATCGCTGGCCTGACACAAAGTTTTGGCGACCCGTACACGGTCTTCTTCCCGCCATCGGATGCAAAGATCTTCCAAGATGATATCAGCGGCTCGTTTGGTGGTGTGGGGATGCAAATCGACACCAACGACAAAGGGCAGATTGTCGTCGTCTCGCCGCTCAAGGACACACCTGCTGCACGCGCGGGGGTGCTCTCGGGTGATGTGCTGCTTGATATTGGCACAACCACCACCGACGGGCTCTCGACCGATGATGCGGTCAAGCTCATCCGCGGGCCAATCGGCACGACGGTCAACATTACGGTACAGCGCGTGGGCTCGAGCACGCCCATCATCATCCCGATTGTGCGCGACACCATCAACATTCCCGTCATCAAGGACTACGCTCGCCCCGATGGTATCTATGTGATTGAGTTGTACAGCTTCTCGCAAAACTCGGCAGACCTCTTCCGCGCGGCGTTGCGCAACTTTGTCCAGTCGGGTGACAATCGGTTGCTGCTCGACCTGCGGGGCAACCCGGGTGGCTACCTCGACGCGGCGGTCGACATGGCGAGCTACTTCTTGCCCGTTGGCGACACTGTGGTGACCGAGGACTTTAAGGGCAAGCAAGCAAACGATGTGCACCGCAGTGTGGGGTACAACATCTTCCAAGGTAACCCCAACTTTAAGATGGCGATTTTGGTCGACCAGGGCTCGGCATCGGCATCCGAGATACTCGCGGGCGCCTTGCAGCAGCACAACGTTGCCAAGTTGGTTGGTACACGCACCTTTGGCAAGGGCTCGGTGCAGGAGTTGCTCGACCTCGGCGGCGGTGCGGAGCTCAAGGTGACCATTGCGCGTTGGTTGACCCCCAATGGCTCGTCGATCTCCGATGGCGGCCTCCACCCGGACATTCTCGCGACCACGACCCCCGAACTTGCAAAGCAGAAGATTGATCCGCAAACCGACGCGGCAGTCAAATACTTGCTCGGCAACTAGTAGATAAAGCCGCTGGGCTTTGGTATAGTCAGGGTATGCAAGTAATCTTCCTCAAAGACGTGCGCGGGGTGGGGCGAGCGGGCGAGATAAAAACGGTTGCAGATGGTTACGCGGCTAACTTCCTCTTCCCGCACAAGGCGGCCGAGCCCGCAACACCCGAGAAGGTCGCGCGGATCGAGCAAGCACACAAGGCGCGCGAGGAGGCGCAGCGCGCCGAGGAGGAGGTGCTCGACAAAAAAACAAAGATGCTCCACGGCAAGCGGGTCACCGTTGCTGCCAAAGCAACCGAGAAGGGCGGATTGTTTAAAGGCGTTGTCGCCAAAGATGTCGCGAAGGCAATTTTGGCCGAGCACTCGTTGCAGATCCCCGAGGAGTCGATCCACATCGAGGTGCCCATCAAACAAGTGGGCGAGCACGCCATCGCACTGCGATCCAAAAACGCCACGACTGCGCTCACTGTTGTTGTGCAGCGGCAGTAATTACATACATATATAAAACAGTAATATGCATCTCGACATCCCGCACACATTTTCCAAAGCACAAGCAATCGACCGAGTTAAAAAAGGTCTTGTCGATGCTCGCCCGCAGATGAAGGATCAGGTCGTGATCGAGAAAGAAGAGTGGCACGACAACGCGCTCGACTTCTCCTTTGTTGCACAAAAGCAGCGCATCACCGGCACGCTCGTGGTCGAGGATAAACACTTTATCGTCGACGCCAAGCTCCCGCTGATGTGGCGCCTCTTCGAAGGCCGCATCGAAAAAGCCGTCGCCGAGCAGATTGCCGGTATGCAGAAGTAGGCGCTTTCTTTTTGAAAAATCTCTGGTATGATACGGGGACTGCTCGGGTGTCCCGCGCTTTTTTGTTTATAACCCGAAAAAACTATGGAAATTAGAAACATCGCCATCATCGCACACGTGGACCACGGCAAGACGACCTTGACGGACGCGTTGCTGCGCCAGACGGGGGCCGCGGCCGAGGGTGTGACGATGGACTCCAACGACCTCGAGCGCGAGCGCGGCATCACCATCTACTCCAAGCCGGCTGCTGTTTTCTATAAGGATACGAAAATCAACATCGTCGACACGCCTGGTCACGCCGATTTCGGCTCCGAGGTCGAGCGCGTGCTGCGCTCGATCGACTCGGTGCTTCTTATTGTCGACGCGCAAGAAGGGCCGATGCCGCAGACGCGCTTTGTGCTCAAGAAGTCGCTCGAGTTGGGACTCAAGCCAATCGTCGTCATCAACAAAATCGACAAGCCCGCTGCCGACCCGGCGCGCTGCGAGGAGCAGGTGCT